>NZ_JBELKF010000018.1:0-55220 GCF_042089775.1 Palleronia sp. | reverse complement strand
GGCTTCGAAGGGGGCTTCAAAAGAGACACCAAACTGCACACGCACCTGGCCGAGAATGACGAGGACGTGGCCTATTCCCTCGAAAAATTCGGCTGCCGTCCCGGCCAGTACGCCGAGGATCTGGGCTGGACGGGCGACGACGTGTGGCACGCCCATTGCGTCAAGCTCGACGGGGCCGAGATCGACCTCTTCGCGCGCACGCGCACGGGCGTCGCGCATTGCCCCTGCTCGAACTGCCGCCTCGCCTCGGGGATCGCGCCGGTCCGGGCGATGCGCGACGCGGGCGTGCCGGTGGGGCTGGGCGTCGACGGGTCAGCCTCGAATGACGCCGGAGGTCTCGCGGCCGAGGCACGTCAGGCGATGCTGCTGCAACGGGTCGCCGGCGGGGCAGGCGCCATGTCCGCGCGCGAGGCGCTGTGGATCGCCACGCGCGGCGGGGCCGAGATCCTCGGCCGCGACGATTGCGGCCGCATCGCACCCGGCGCCCGTGCCGACCTTGCGATCTGGAACCTGCACCGGGTCGAATCCGCGGGCAACTGGGACCCTGCGGCGCTGCTGCTCGCGGGGCCGATGCAGGTGCGCGACCTCTTCGTCGAGGGGCGGCAGGTCGTGCGCGACAGTCACCTGACGACCGTGGACCTGCCGGCCGTTCTGCAAGACCACCGCCGCCTGACGCAGGAGCTGATGTCGTGATCCGCCCCCTCCTTCTGGCCCTCGCGCTGGCGGCCTGCGGCCCGGCAGAGCGGCACGTGGCGGACGGTGACGTCAACGCGCGCCGCGCCGCGGCTGGTCTGCCACCTGTCACCCGCTCCGTTCGAGCAGACCGCGCGGCGGCCCGCCACGCGCAGGACATGGCGGCGAACGGGTTCTTCGCGCATCAAGGCTCGGACGGGTCGAGCCACACCGACCGCCTTCGCGCTGTCGGCTGCGGACCGGGGGCCGAGAACCTCGCCTGGGGCCAGACCTCGGCCGAGGCGGCAATGGATGCGTGGATGGCGTCCGAGGGGCATCGCCGCAATATCCTGAACCCGGACCTGCGCGCCTATGGCCTCGC
Source organism: Palleronia sp. (assembly GCF_042089775.1). NCBI lineage: Bacteria > Pseudomonadati > Pseudomonadota > Alphaproteobacteria > Rhodobacterales > Roseobacteraceae > Palleronia > Palleronia sp. The sequence continues at coordinate 54,166 of NZ_JBELKF010000018.1, read as the reverse complement.
CAACGCGGGCGACATCTGGGTCATGGTGCTGGCGACGCGCTGCTAGGCCAGCCGGTCGCCCGCGACCCAGACCGCCCGCACGGCGCGGTCGTCACCCATCATGATGGTCGGGAACACGGCTTCCCACAGGCTCTCGGCGCGGACGGACCGCTGCTGGATCGCCGGCGTCGAGCCGAGGTCGAGCGCCACGAGATCCGCCGCCGTTCCAGGCGCAAGCGTTCCGACCTCGTCCTCCATCCGCATCGCGCGGGCCGAGCCTTCGGTCGCCAGCCACAAAAGCTGGTAGGGATGTAGCGGCGCACCGGTCAGCTGCCCGATCTCGTAAGCCGCCGCCATCGTGCGCAGCATTGAGAAGGACGAGCCCCCGCCCGTGTCGGTGGCCAGCCCCACGGTCATTCCGTCCGCCTTGGCCGCCGCCATGCGAAACAGCCCCGAGCCGATGAAGGTGTTCGATGTCGGGCAATGCACCAGCGACGAGCCGCTCTCGCGCAGCCGGTCCCGCTCACGCGGGTCAAGATGGATGCCGTGGCCGAAAAGTGCGCCAGGGCCGATCAGGCCGAACCGCTCGTACGTGTCGAGGTAGTCGCGCGCGTCCGATTCCAGCGACTTCACCCAGTCGATCTCGTCCACCTGCTCGCTCAGATGGGTCTGCATCGCGCAGGACGGGTTCGCGGCCCAGAGCGCACCCAGCGCTTCCAGCTGCTCGGGCGTCGAGGTCGGCGTAAAGCGCGGCGTGATCGCATAGCGCGCGCGGCCCCGGCGATGCCAGCGCGCCAGCAAGGCGGCGCTTTCGTCATGGGCAGACTGGGCGGTGTCGCGCAGGTTGTCGGGCGCGTTGCGGTCCATGCAGGTGCGCCCGGCCATGACCGCCATCCGCCGCGCCTCGGCCGCCTCGAAGAAGGCGTCGACGCTCGCCTCGTGGATCGTGCAGAAGCTCGCCAGCGTCGTGGTGCCGTTGGCAAGGGCGAGGTCCAGCGTCGTCTCGGCCTGCTGGCGCGCATAGGCGGGGTCTGCGAACTTCGCCTCTTCGGGGAAGGTGTAGGTGTTCAGCCAGTCGATCAGCCGCTTGCCCCAGCTCGCGATCATGCCGGTCTGGGGATAGTGCATGTGCGCGTCGACGAATCCCGGCAGGATCAGCGCCTCGCCCAGCGCCGTCTCGGGCGCGTCCGGCGCCTTGGCGCGCACCTCGTCCACGGGGCCGGCGGCGACGATGCGCCCGTCGTCGATCAGCACCGCACCGTAGGCGTCGTGGATCGCGGCCTCTTCGGGCGGGGCGCCGAAGGGATCGGCGCTGAACCGCAGAAGCTGTCCGCTGACGAGATCGGGCATGGGGCGACACTCCTGTGGGTCTGGCCGCCCTACATCGGCCAAGCCCGCCGGGGGTTCAAGACCGGCCCGTGGTAAGGCCGGCTTTACCCCTTGGCGATATGACCATTCGAGGCCCGGCCACACGCAGGCTCTGGCGCTGTCGGCCTGCTCGGGCCGGGCGCGGGGAACCACGGACACCGGACTTCCGCCGGTTGCCCGGAACCGTCTGGCGCCGCGTCCCGCCTTGTCCTAGACCTGCCCCGCGACCAGCCCCGAGGAGACGCGCATGGCCGAGCCCGAAGAGATCATCGAGCCCGACGAGGATGCCTATGCGCTCGACCGCGAGACGATGCGCGACGTGCGCAGCGCCGTCGAGGCCGAGGATCGGGCGGCGCTGCTCGAGGCGATGGAGCCGCTGCACCCGGCCGACGTGGCCGACCTTCTCGAACAGCTCGACGAGGGGCCGCGGCACAAGCTGATCCAGCTGCTCGGGCACGACTTCAACGGCGCGGTCCTGTCGGAACTCGACGAGGGCCTGCGCGAGGACGTCATCGAGGCGCTGTCGCCCGCCGTCTTGACCGAGGCGGTCCGCGAACTCGACTCGGACGACGTGGTGGACCTGCTCGAAACGCTCGAAGCGCCGCAGCAGGAGACGATCCTCGGCGCTCTCGAACGGCCCGACCGGATCGCGATCGAGCGCGCGATGGCCTTCCCCGAAGGCAGCGCCGGCCGCTTGATGCAGCGCGAGGTCGTCACCGCGCCCGAGCACTGGACCGTGGGCGACGCCATCGACTTCATGCGCGCGTCTCTCGACCTGCCCGAGCAGTTCTACCACATCGTGCTGGTCGATCCGCGCTACCAGCCGATCGGGCAGGTCACGCTGGGCCGCGTCATGTCGTCGGACCGCGTCACGAAGCTCGCCGACCTGACCGAGGAAAGCTACCGCACGATCCCCGTCACCCAGGACGAAGAGGACGTCGCCTACGCCTTCAACCAGTACCACCTGATCTCGGCGCCGGTCGTGGATGACGACGGCCGGCTTGTGGGCGTCATCACCATCGACGACGCGATGATCGTCCTGAGCCAGCAGAACGAGGAAGACCTGCTGCTCCTCGCCGGCGTCGGTGACGAATCCATCGCCGACCGCACGCTTCAGATCGTGCGGCAGCGCTTCCCGTGGCTTCTGGTGAACCTCGGCACCGCGATCCTCGCCTCGATGGTCATCGCCCAGTTCGAGGACGTGCTGGCCGCCATCGTCGCGCTGGCCGTGCTGATGCCCATCGTCGCGTCGATGGGCGGCAACGCAGGCACGCAGTCGATGGCCGTCGCCGTGCGGGCCATCGCAACGCGCGACCTGACGGGATCGAACGCGTGGCGGGTGGTCCGGCGCGAGATCACGGCCGCCTTCCTCAACGGCCTCGTCTTCGCGGTCATCATCGGGATCGTCGGCATGGTCTGGTTCGGCAATCCGATGCTGGGCGCAGTGATCGCGATGGCGATGGTCATCAACCTCGTGGTCGCGGGGCTTGCCGGGGTGATGCTGCCCATCGTGCTCGACAAGGTCGGCGTCGACCCCGCGCTGGCCTCGGGCACCTTCGTCACCACCGTCACGGATGTCGTGGGCTTCTTCGCCTTCCTCGGCCTCGCGGGGATAATCCTGCTATGATCGAGTTCGACAAGTCCGCCGCCCGCAAGGCCGCCTTCGCCCGCCGCAAGACCGCCCGCGCGGCCGCCGGCCCCGTCGTCACGGGTCCCCTCCTGCGGGTGCTGGAAGGACATCGCGGGCGGCCGCTCGCCGGCTTCTCGCCCATCGGGACCGAGATTGACCCGACCCCTGCGATGACGGCCATGGCCGCCGATGGCCCCGTCTGCCTGCCGGTGGTCGAGGGGCCAGATCGCCCCCTGCGCTTCCGCGCCTGGACCCCGGGTTGCGAGATGGTCACAGGCCCGTTCGGCGCCTCGGTGCCCGCCGAAGGCGACTGGATCGTTCCCGAGGTGCTCATCGTGCCGCTTCTGGCCTTCGACCGGCGCGGCGGGCGTCTTGGCTATGGCGGCGGGTTCTACGACCGCACGCTGCCCGGCCTGCGCACCGCCGGTCCGGTGACGGCGATCGGTTTCGCCTATGCGCTGCAAGAGGATGCCGAGGTGCCGCTCGAACCCACGGATGCGCCGCTCGACCTCATCGTGACCGAACGCGAGGTCATCACGCCCACGGCCTGATACGGGGCGAACCGCCTTGCGCCCCCCTGAAAATCCGGCATGCCTTCTATATGGAGGACAAACCCGAATGATCATCGCGAGGATCACATGGCCGCGCACACCGCACTGACCGAAGCCGAATACGACCTCTTCGTCATCGGAGGGGGCATCAACGGAACCGGCATTGCCCGTGACGCGCAGGGCAGGGGCCTCAGCGTCTGCCTGGCCGAGATGGGCGACCTCGGCGGGGCCACCTCGTCGAAATCGACCAAGCTGTTCCACGGCGGGCTGCGCTACCTCGAGTTCTTCGAGTTCGGGCTGGTGAAGAAGGCGCTGGTCGAACGCGAGGTCCTGCTCGAGGCGATGCCGCATATCTCGTGGCCGCTGCGCTTCGTGCTGCCCTACAGCGCCGACATGCGCTTCGAGGGCGAGACGCCGACCTCGAAGCTGCTGAACACCGTGATGCCCTGGACCAAGGGGACGCGACCGGACTGGATCATCCGGATGGGGCTGTTCCTTTACGACAACCTCGGCGGCCGGAAGCATCTGAAGGGGACCGAGACGATCAAGCTGGCAACGGCCCCCGAAGGCGCGCCGCTGAAGGACCGCTTCAACAAGGCCTACGAATATTCCGACTGCTGGATCGAGGATTCGCGCCTCGTCGCGCTGAACGCCCGCGACGCCGAACAGCGCGGCGCCCGCATCCTGCCCCGTACCAGGGTCATCTCGGCCGAGCGGCAGGGCGCGCATTGGCAGGTGACGGTCGAGAATGTCGAGACAGGCAAGGAAGAGATCATCGTCGCCAAGGGCCTCGTGAACGCGAGCGGTCCCTGGGTCGAGAACGTGGTGAAGAACACGGTCCGCATGAACTCGTCCGAGGGCGTGCGCCTGGTGCGCGGCTCGCATATCGTGGTTCCCCGGCTCTACGACCACGGCAAGGCCTATTTCTTCCAGGGCGAAGACGGCCGCATCATCTTCGCCATCCCCTACGAGACCGACTTCACCCTGATCGGCACCACCGACAAGGATCACGGCAACGACCCGTCGGTGAAGCCCGAATGCACGCCCGAAGAGCAGCAATATCTCTGCGACTTCGCCTCGGAATACTTCAAGAAGCCGGTGACGCGCGACGAGATCGTGTGGACCTATTCCGGCGTCCGGCCGCTCTACGACGACGGCGCCAAGTCGGCGACCGCTGCCACCCGCGACTATGTCCTCAGCATCGATGCCGGCCCCGCGACGGATGGCCCGCTGGGCAGCGAGCCGCCGCTCCTGTCGGTCTTCGGCGGCAAGATCACGACCTATCGCAAGCTGGCGGAGCAGGCGATGGCGAAGCTCAAGCCCTACTACCTTCAGATGACGGGCGACTGGACCGCGCGTGTGCCCCTGCCGGGCGGCGACTTCCCGGTGGACGGGGTGGAGCGCCTGATTTCCGACCTGAAGGCCGCGCACCCGTTCCTGTCCGACTACCATGCCCGCCGCCTCGTCCGCGCCTATGGCACCGAGGCGAAGAAAATCTGCGAGGGTGCCACCGAGGCGTCGGATCTCGGCCGCGACTTCGGCGCCACTCTGACCGAGGCCGAGGTGCGCTGGCAGATGGAACACGAATACGCCCGCACCGCCGAGGACGTCATCTGGCGCCGCACCAAGCTCGGCCTGCGGCTGGGCGAGACCGAGGTCGCCGCACTCGACGACTGGATGCGCGAGCGGCGCGAGGGTCTCGCACAGGCCGCGGAGTAGGGCGGAACATCCTACAAAGCTAACACGGGAGTCCGACGAAACTCTTACGGATCTCTCACGCAGAAACAGACGAGGGGGAGGGGCTGAGATGACCCACATCATGGCGATCGACCAAGGCACGACATCGTCCCGCGCGATCATTTTCGACGCCGGCATGAAGATTGTGGCGTCGGCGCAGGAGGAATTCGAGCAGCACTACCCCCAGTCCGGCTGGGTCGAGCACGACCCCTCGGACCTGTGGTCCTCGACCGCTGCGTGCTGCCGTTCGGCGATCGAAAAGGCCGGCGTCCCGGAGACCGACATAGCCGCCATCGGCATCACCAACCAGCGCGAAACCGTCGTCGTCTGGGAGAAGGAGACGGGCAAGCCGATCCACAACGCCATCGTCTGGCAGGACCGGCGGACGTCAGAAATCTGCAACGATCTCAAGGCGCAAGGCTATGAAGAGCAGGTGATCGAAGAGACCGGCCTGCTGCTTGATCCGTATTTCTCGGGCACCAAGCTCAAGTGGATCCTCGACAAGGTCGAGGGCAGCCGCGAGCGGGCGCGCAACGGCGAGTTGCTGTTTGGCACGGTGGACACCTACCTGATCTGGCGGATGACGGGCGGCAAGAGCCACGTCACCGACGCCACGAACGCCTGCCGCACGCTGATGTACAACAGCTTTGAGGGGCGGTGGTCCACGACGATCTGCGAGATGCTCGACATCCCGATGGAGATGCTGCCCCGGGTCTGCGACAGCGCCTGCGAATTCGGCATGACCCGCCACGACCTCTTCGGCCGCGAGATCCCGATCCTGGGCGTCGCGGGCGACCAGCAGGCCGCGACCATCGGGCAGGCGTGCTTCAAGCCCGGCATGATGAAATCCACCTACGGGACGGGCTGCTTTGCTCTTCTGAACACCGGGAACGAGCCGGTGCGGTCGCGCAACCGCCTTCTGACGACTGTTGCCTACCAGCTCGATGGCAAGCCGACCTATGCGCTCGAAGGGTCGATCTTCGTCGCCGGGGCGGTGGTGCAGTGGCTGCGCGACGGGCTGCAGATGATCCGATCGGCCTCGGATACCCAGGGTTTGGCGGAACGTGCCGACCGGGGGCAGGACCTCGTTCTGGTGCCCGCCTTCGTGGGCCTCGGTGCGCCCTACTGGAACGCCGATTGCCGCGGCGCGATCTACGGGCTGACCCGCAATTCGGGCCCAGAGGAGTTCGCCAAGGCGGCGCTGGAATCCGTGGGGTACCAGACGCGCGACCTGCTCGAGGCGATGTCGGACGACTGGCGCGACTTGGGCGAGCCCCAGACCCTGCGCGTCGATGGCGGGATGAGCGCGTCGGACTGGGCCATGCAGTTCCTGTCGGACATCATCGGTGCGCAGGTGGATCGGCCCGAGGTGCTCGAGACGACGGCGCTCGGCGCGGCCTGGCTGGCGGGATGGAAGGCCGGCGTCTATCCCGACATGGACGGCTTCGCCGAGCGCTGGCGCCTTGATCGCGCATTCGAACCGGCGATGAACGATGGCGATCGCGAGCGGAAATACGACCGCTGGAGGCGCGCCGTCGAGGCGACGATGTCGGTCTGAACCCGCCCGATCCGCACAATTCGAACGGAGTATGTCCGCGCCACGGGTTGGCGCGCACGCCCCTCGCGCCCACATAGCAGCGGCGGGGGATTGGCACTCCCGCGCCGGGTGTCTAAGACTCCCCACGATTTGACGGCAGGCAGACGGAAAGGGCCGGTCCCCATGCGCGACCCCTACGAGCACTACATGAACAACCTCGTTCCCATGGTGGTCGAACAGACCAGCCGCGGAGAGCGGGCCTACGACATCTTCTCGCGCCTGCTGAAGGAGCGGATCATCTTCCTTTCGGGTCCCGTCCATGACGGGATGTCGAGCCTCATCGTGGCGCAGCTTCTGCACCTCGAGGCCGAGAACCCCAAGAAAGAGATCTCGATGTACATCAACTCGCCCGGTGGCGTGGTGACGAGCGGGCTGTCGATCTACGATACGATGCAGTACATCCGGCCGAAGGTCTCCACGCTTGTCGTGGGCCAGGCGGCGTCGATGGGCTCGCTGCTTCTGACCGCCGGTGCGCCGGGCATGCGCTTCTCGCTGCCCAACAGCCGGGTGATGGTCCACCAGCCCTCGGGCGGCTACCAGGGTCAGGCGACGGACATCATGATCCACGCCCAGGAGACGCAGAAGCTGAAGGACCGTCTGAACCAGATCTACGTCAAGCACACCGGCCAGGATCTGGAAACGGTCGAGGCCGCGCTCGAGCGCGACCGCTTCATGAGCCCCGAAGACGCCAAGGAATGGGGCCTCATCGACGAGATCGTCGAGAATCGCAAGGAACGCGAAGAGGCTCTTTGAGGCCTCCGCCCGCAATCGCGCCATTAAGATCAACAGGTTTTTTGCGATTGCGGGCGCTTGGCACCCGTCCTAGGTTTGTTGGACACGGTGAGCACGACGTACGAAAAGAGGGGCAGGCGCCCCCGAAGGATGGCCCATGGCGAACAATTCAGGCGACAGCAAGAACACGCTCTACTGTTCCTTCTGCGGGAAGAGCCAGCACGAGGTCCGCAAGCTGATCGCAGGCCCGACGGTTTTCATCTGCGATGAGTGCGTCGAGCTGTGCATGGACATCATCCGTGAAGAGACCAAGTCGGCAGGCCTGAAGGCGACCGACGGGGTCCCCACGCCCAAGGAGATCTGCGAAGTCCTCGACGACTACGTGATCGGGCAGCGGGTGGCCAAGCGCGTGCTCTCTGTCGCCGTACACAACCACTACAAGCGGTTGAACAACGCCGGGAAGTCCGAGATCGAGCTGAGCAAGTCGAACATCCTGCTGATCGGCCCCACCGGCTGCGGCAAGACGCTTCTGGCCCAGACGCTTGCCCGGATCCTCGACGTGCCGTTCACCATGGCCGATGCGACGACGCTGACCGAAGCCGGCTACGTCGGCGAGGATGTCGAGAACATCATCCTCAAGCTGCTGCAGGCGTCGGAATACAACGTCGAACGCGCGCAGCGCGGCATCGTCTATATCGACGAGGTCGACAAGATCACGCGCAAGTCGGACAACCCGAGCATAACGCGCGACGTCTCGGGCGAGGGCGTGCAGCAGGCGCTGCTGAAGATCATGGAGGGCACCGTGGCCTCCGTGCCGCCGCAGGGCGGGCGCAAGCATCCCCAGCAGGAGTTCCTGCAGGTGGACACGACCAACATCCTGTTCATCTGCGGCGGCGCCTTCGCGGGGCTCGAGAAGATCATCGCGCAGCGCGGCAAGGGCTCGTCCATCGGCTTCGGCGCCGAGGTGAAGAACAACGAAGAGCGCGGCGTGGGCGAGATGTTGTCGACGCTCGAGCCCGAGGATCTGCTGAAATTCGGCCTGATCCCCGAGTTCGTCGGCCGTCTGCCGGTGATCGCGACGCTCGAGGATCTGGACGAGGACGCGCTGGTGACGATCCTGACCCAGCCGAAGAACGCGCTGGTCAAGCAGTATCAGCGCCTGTTCGAGCTTGAGGACGTGAAGCTGAGCTTCACCGAGGATGCGCTTTCGGCGATCGCGAAGCGCGCCATCGAGCGCAAGACCGGCGCGCGGGGCCTGCGGTCCATCATGGAGGACATCCTGCTCGACACGATGTTCGACCTGCCGGGGACCGAGGGCGTCGAGGAAGTCGTCGTGAACAACGATGCCGTCAACACCAGCGCTGCGCCCCTGATGATCTATGCGGATCAGAAGGAAAGCGCCTCGGCCGGCTGAGTAACCTCAACGTGTAGCGATAGGCGCCCCGGTCGGCAGGCCGGGGCGTTTCGCGTTTGGCCGTAGTCAGGGAAGAAAAGCATGACGATCGGGCGCATATCCGGAGGCGGACCGTACGAGCAAAAGATCGGCTACACGCGCGCCGTCGTGGCGGGCGGGTTCGTCTTCGTCTCGGGCACCGTCGGACAGGGCGAAACGGCCCCCGAGCAGTGCCTGGACGCGCTCGCGACGATCAAGCGGGCGCTCGAAGAGGCAGGATCGGGCTTCGACAAGGTGGTGCGGGTGACCTACTACCTCAGCGACCGCGCCGAGTTCGAGGCATGTTGGCCGATCCTGCGCGAGACCTTCGGCGCCCACCCTCCGGCGGCGACGATGATCGAATGCGGCTTGATCGACCCCCGCTATCGCGTCGAAATCGAGGTAACCGCGCTGGTATGATGGCGCTGGCGCGGCTGGACCTTCGCCGCCGCTTGCGCCATATGGGGACCAGTCGGAACGGAGTGGACCATGGGCATTCTCAAACGCTTCCTGCAGGCCGTGACCTGGTGGAACGGCGCCACGCTGAACACGCTTCTCGATACGTGGCGACATGGTGAGCGCGTGGGCGAGGACGAAGCCGGCAACATCTTTTACCAGTCCGAGGGCGGGAAGCGTCGCTGGGTCATCTTCAACGGTGAGGCCGAGGCCACGCGCGTGGGCCCCGAATGGCATGGCTGGCTGCACCACACCTGGGACGAACCGCCGACCACGCGGCCCCTTCCGAGGAAGGCGTGGGAAAAGCCGCACCTCCCGAACCTGACCGGTACGCCGGGCGCCTATGCGCCGGCGGGCTCGATCCGTCGTGAATCCCCGGCGGAACGTACGGATTACGAGGCTTGGTCCCCGGAATGATCCGGGCGCTCTGTCTGATGGCGTGCCTTGCCGGCCCCGCGCTCGCGCAGGAGATCGAGGTCACGCCGCTTCCCGGGGCCGAGGACCTGTTCTCGCCCGAGGCAGACCAGGAGACGCTGGAGCGGGATTGGGAGAAGGGTGTTCTCATCCCGCTGAACCGGGATGCCGCCCCCGAAGAGGCACGCGAGCAGGTCGCGCGCGGCTCGGCTGCGGTCCTGCGGACGCTGGACAAGCTGACGGGCGATGTGCGCGACGTGACGCTCGCTGTGAGCGAGACCGCGACCGTGGGGCGTATGCAGGTCGCCTTGGGCGAATGTCGTTATCCGGTGCAGAATCCCGCCGGCAACGCCTATGCCTACCTGACGATCCGGGAAGACGGAGATCAGGAGCCCGATTTCACAGGATGGATGATTGCTCAGGCGCCCGCGCTGAACGCGCTGGACCACCCGCGCTATGACGTCTGGGTCATGCGCTGTAACACTTGAACCGGTGTGTCGGTGGCACGGGAATTGAACCGGGCCGGGCTGCGGATCGCGGTGTTCAGACGCCGGTGATATTCTTTCCGCGGGATCTCGACCGCGCCCAGCGAGGCGAGGTGTGGCGTGATGAACTGCGTGTCGAACAGTGTGTAGCCGCCCTCGCGTAGCCGGTCGCAGAGGTAGACCAAGGCAATCTTCGAGGCGTCGGTGCGGCGAGAGAACATCGACTCGCCGAAGAACGCGGCCCCCAGCGAGACGCCATAGACCCCGCCGACCAGGTATGAATCGTCCCAGATCTCGATCGAATGGGCTTGGCCGGCGGTGAAGAGGGCGGTGTAGATCGACGCGATCTCGGCGTTGATCCAGGTCTCTTCGCGATCCGCGCAGCCTGCAATCACGCCGGTGAAGTCGCGGTCGAAGGTAATCTCGAACAGCTTGGCCCGGATGCGCCGCCGCAGCGAGCGCGAGATGTGGAGGCCGTCGAGGGGGAGGATCCCGCGCATTCGCGGATCCACCCAATGGATCTCTGGCGCGTCGCGGCCTTCGGCCATGGGAAAGATCCCCTGGCCGTAGGCCGCGAGCACGAGCTCAGGCGTCAACTCCGGAGGATTCACTCCAGCGTCCGGGCCAGCCAATCTTCGAGCCAGTGGATCGTGTAGTCGCCGGTTTGCACCGCCGATTCATCGAGGAGCGCGTGGAACAGCGGCACGGTCGTGTCCACGCCATCCACGATCAGCTCTCCGAGGGCTCTGCGCAGCCGGCCGAGCGCTTCGGGCCGATCGCGGCCGTGGACGATCAGCTTGCCGATCAGCGAGTCGTAGTAGGGCGGAATCCGGTAGCCGTTATACAGCGCCGAATCCATCCGCACGCCAAGGCCGCCCGGCGCGTGGTACTGCGTCACCCGGCCGGGGCTGGGCGAGAAGGAGGGCAGCTTTTCGGCGTTGATGCGCACCTCAATGGCGTGGCCGTTGATCCGCAGGTCCTTCTGGGTGAAGGACAGCGGCTCGCCGGCGGCGATACGGATCTGCTCGCGGACGAGGTCCACGCCGAAGATGGCCTCTGTCACCGGATGTTCGACCTGCAGGCGGGTGTTCATCTCGATGAAGTAGAACTGCCCGTCCTCGTAGAGAAACTCGATCGTGCCGGCGCCGGCATAGCCGATCCGGGCGACGGCGTCGGCGCAGGTGGCGCCGATCTGGGCGCGTTGTTCGGGCGTGATGGCGGGGCCGGGGGCCTCCTCGAACACCTTCTGGTGGCGGCGCTGGAGCGAGCAGTCGCGCTCGCCCAAATGGACGGCGTTGCCCTTGCCGTCGCCGAAGACCTGCACCTCGATATGGCGGGGGGCGCCGAGGTATTTCTCGAGGTAGACCTCGTCATTGCCGAACGCGGCCTTCGCCTCGGAGCGGGCGGTGTAGAATGCATGCTCCAGATCGGCGGGCATGCGGGCCAGCTTCATGCCGCGGCCACCGCCGCCGGCCGTCGCCTTGACGATCAGCGGAAAGCCGATCTCGTCCGCTTCCTTCCGGGCAGCCTCGAGATCCGGCACGCCGCCTTCCGATCCGGGGACGCAAGGAACGCCGAGGGCGCGCATCGTTTCCTTGGCGGTGATCTTGTCGCCCATGATCCGGATGTGCTCGGCCTTGGGGCCGATGAAGGTCAGCTGGTGATCCTCGACGATCTGCACGAAATTCGCGTTCTCGGACAGGAAGCCGTAGCCGGGGTGGATCGCCTGGGCCCCCGTGACTTCGCAGGCCGAGATGATCGAGGGGAAGTTCAGGTAGCTCTGCGCGGCCGAGGGCGGACCGATACACACGGATTCATCGGCCATCCGCACATGCATCGCGTCGGAATCGGCGGTGGAGTGGACGGCCACCGTGCCGATTCCCATCTCGCGGGCGGCCCGGATGATGCGAAGCGCGATCTCGCCGCGGTTGGCGATGAGGATCTTGTCGAACATGCGCGCCTCAACCGAGGATCAGGAGAGGGGCGCCGAACTCGACCGGCGCGCCGTCGTCCACGATGATCTCGCGGACCGTGCCGGAGCGGGGCGCAGGGATGTGGTTCATCGTCTTCATCGCCTCGATGATGAGAAGGGTCTGACCCTCTTCGACGGTGTCGCCGACCTTGATGAAGGATTGCGCACCCGGCTCGGGCGCAAGGTAGACAGTGCCGACCATGGGCGAGGTCACGGCACCGGGGTCGTTCGCCGGATCGGCCGGGGCGGCGGCTTCGGCCTGGGCCGGGGCGGCGGGCGCCTGCGGTGCGGCCGGGGCGGCAGGCACATGGACCTGCTGCGGCGCCGCCTGCGGCTGGATGCGCGACACGCGGACGTCGAGGCTGTCGGCCTCGGCATATTCCCGTTTGACCCGAAGCTCAGAGAGATCGTTCTCGCGCAGAAGCTCCGCGAGCGCCTGAATGAATGCCACGTCGCGATCGTGGGAGGTGTCGCTCATGCCGTCCTCGTCCTTGGCCGGACCCGGGATGGTCGGGTCGTTATCGCGACACCCTATAGGACAGGCGCCGCCGGGTTGGAAGGCGCGAGAGTTACCGCCCTGGAGGCGCAGGTCAATCCCGCGATGTCGCACCGGCTTTTCCAGAGGTCGGTCCGGTCGAAGATGGAGGCCCGATCGCGCGCCGTCGTTTTCGGGTAACGCTCGATCTGCATGTAGATCCGGAACCTTGACCCCTCTCCCCCCGGCCATACCGTCCGGCAGTTGCTAAAGGCCGGAAGGGGTGCCCAATCATGAAGAATATCGTTCTCTGTCTCGCGGCCGTCGCCGGTCTGGCGGGCTGCGTGGTCGAACCCGGCGCTTTGGCGGGCACCGACGAGCCCGACCGGACCTCCAACGTTCCGCGCGATGTCAGCCCGGCGGCCCTTGCGGCCCTGCCTCGGGGCATATCGCCGGAGTTTCTGATCAAGGACGCCTCGGGCTGCTACGGGGTGGCGCTGGAGGCGAGCGAGCCGCTGCGCGGGGTGCCGCTTCTGAACGACGCAGGCCTGCAAGTCTGCGATGTCTGACGCGCCCGCCGATTCGAAGGCCCGCCGCTCCGTCGCCGCGGTGCCCGTCTATACCGCCCCTCCACCGTCCGTGCCCCGGGTGGAGCTTGTGGAGCCGGCGATCGCGACGGTGCGCGTTCCGCCGCGCGATGCGCGGGCGATCCGGGTGCCGGCGGGCCATCTCCTGCGCATCCTGTCGGTCGAAGGCCCCCAGGTCGGGGATCTCAACCTCTTTGCCGCCGACAACCTGTCCGAGCGCTTCTTCTCGGGCAAGACCCGCGCGCTGCATGGCACGCATGTGACGACGGGCGACGCGCTATGGTCCTGCTTTCCCTACCTGCGCCCCATGGCGCAGATCGTCGGGGACAGCCTCGACTGGTACGGTACGGACGAATGGGGGTGCCGCGTTCATGACGTGATCGGCACCCGTTGCGACCCCTATACCGAAAAGATGCTGTCGGGGCGCGACTATCACCGTTGCTGCCATTCCAACCTGACCCGCGCCCTGTCCAATGCGGCGGCGCTGTCGCTGGAAGAGGCCGAGGGGCATGTGCATGACGTGCTCAACGTCTTCATGTGCACCGGCTTCGATGCCGACGGGCGCTACACCATGAAGGCAAGCCCCGTACGCCCCGGCGACCACCTGGACCTGCTGGCGCGGATCGACTTGCTGGCGGTGCTGTCGACATGTCCGGGCGGCGACTGCAGCGCAGGCCACTCGTCTGACGATGCGCCGTGTTACCCGTTGGAGATGCAGGTGCTACGGCCCGAAGGCGCTCTGGTCGAGCCGCCAGCGCCCTCGGCTTACGACCGCTCGCACGGCGTCTGACCCACAGGCGCGCTGTGCAGCGGTGATGAGGAGCCGTCAGGCATAGGGTGGAGCAGAGAACCGCGCTGCGGGACGCAGTTCTCTGCCCTATCGTCAGTCCAGCGCCTTGAAGTTGAACTCGCCGCCGTCCTTGATGCCCGAGAACCACCGCGCCGTGACGGTCTTGGTCTTGGTGTAGAAGCGGAAGGCGTCGGGGCCATACTGGTTCAGGTCGCCAAAGGCCGACTTCTTCCAGCCGCCGAAGGTGTGGTAGGACAGGGGCACCGGGATCGGGAAGTTGATCCCCACCATGCCGACATTGACCCGGTGCGCGAAGTCGCGGGCGGTGTCGCCGTCGCCGGTATAGATCGCCACGCCGTTGCCGTAGTCGTTGTCCATGACGAGCTGCAGCGCTTCTTCGTAGCTGCCGGCGCGGACCTGGCTGAGGACGGGGCCGAAGATCTCCTCGCGGTAGATCTCCATGTCGGGCGTCACGTTGTCGAACAGGGTCGGGCCGAGGAAGAATCCGCTTTCGTAGCCCTGCATCCTGAAGTCGCGCCCGTCGGCCAGCAACGTGGCGCCTTCCTCGACCCCCTTGTCGATCAGGCCCTTCACGCGGTCGCGCGCCGCGCCGGTGATGAGCGGGCCGTAATCCACGTCCTCGCCGGCGGTGTAGGGGCCGACCCGCAGCGCCTCGACCCGGGGCATCAGCTTTTCGATCAGCCGGTCCGCGGTCTCATCGCCCACCGGTACGGCAACCGAGATCGCCATGCAGCGCTCGCCCGCCGCACCGTAGCCCGCACCGATCAGCGCGTCGGCGGCCTTGTCCATGTCGGCATCGGGCATGACGATCAGGTGGTTCTTTGCCCCGCCGAAGCACTGCGCGCGCTTCCCGTTGGTTGCCGCGCGGCCATAGATATACTGCGCGATCGGGGTCGACCCGACGAAGCCCACGCCCTGGACCGTTTCGTTGTCGAGGATGACGTCCACCGCCTCCTTGTCGCCATGCACGACCTGGATCACACCGTCCGGCAGCCCGGCCTCCTTCAAAAGCTCGGCCAGCATCATCGAGCACGAGGGCGTCCGCTCGGACGGCTTGAGGATCATCGCGTTGCCGCAGGTCAGCGCAGGCGCGAGCTTCCACAGCGGGATCATGGCCGGAAAGTTGAACGGGGTGATGCCGGCCACCACGCCCAAGGGCTGCCGCATCGAATAAAGGTCGATGCCCGCGCCGCCGTCGTCGGTGAACTCGCCCTTCAGCATGTGCGGCCCGCCCATGCAGACCTCGACTACCTCGAGGCCGCGCTGCACGTCGCCGCGCGCATCCGGAAGGGTCTTGCCGTGCTCGCGGCTGATCGCCTCGGCCAAGGCGTCCATGTTTTCGTTGATGAGCTGGCCGAACTTCATCATCACCCGCGCGCGGCGCTGAGGATTGGTGGCAGCCCAACCCTTCTGCGCCTCGGCAGCTTTCGCGACGGCTTCGTTAACCTCGTCGGTCGAGGCGAGCGGCACCGTGCCCTGCACCTCGCCGGTCGCGGGGTTGAAGACGTCTGCCGTGCGGCCCGAGCGGCCCGCGACCTGCGCGCCGTCGATCCAGTGCTTGATCTCGTACATGGGGTTCCTCCGGTGAAATGCGTTGCCAAGAGCATGGCCTTGCAGATTGCGCGGCTCAAGACGAAGAATGACGAAGCCGTTTTGCAAAATTGCAAGGATGCCGCCGTGAACTGGGACGACGCCCGCATCTTTTTAAGCGTCGCGCGCGCCGGTGGACTGACGGTGGCAGCTCGGCAGTTGCGTCTGGACCCCGCCACGCTGGGGCGCCGGGTGGCGCGGCTGGAAACGGCGCTTGGCGCGGCGCTGTTCGTGAAAGGGCCGCAGGGATACCGGCTGACAGAAGAGGGCGTGCGCCTTTTCGACCATGCCGAACGCGCCGAAAGCGCGCTCGGCGCAGCCGAGTCCGAACTGCAGGGCGCGCTGTCAGGCGCGGTGCGGATCGGCGCGCCCGAGGGCTGCGCGACCTATCTCCTGCCGGCTGTGACGGCGCGCATGGCCGAGGCGCATCCCGGGATCGAGATCGAGATCGTGGCCCTGCCGCGCGTCTTCGACCTGAATCGGCGAGAGGTGGACATGGCGGTTTCGGTCTCGCGACCGACCACGGGGCGGATCACGGTGCAGAAGGTCGCAGACTACGGCCTCAGCCTTGCCGCACATCGCGACTACCTTGCCACGCGTCCCCTCGACGATGTGGCGGACCTGCCGGCGCACCGGATCGTCGGCTATGTCCCCGACATGATCTTCGACCGCGAACTCGATTACCTGGGCGAGATCGGGGTCGAACGGGTGGATCTCGCCTCGTCTTCCGTGGTCGTGCAGGCCCAATGGATTGCGCGGGGGCAGGGGATCGGCGTCATCCACGACTTCATGCTCGGCCATCTGCCGGGCGTGGTCCGTGTCCTGCCCGAGGACATCGCGCTGACCCGCGCCTTCTGGCTGCTGCGCCCCGCGGGTGACGTCAGGGCCGCCCGGCTCGACGCTTTCGCGGACGAGCTTGTGGCGGGCCTTCGCACGGAAATCCGCCGGACCGACACGCGCGGTTGACAGGTTGCCCGCACCGCGCCCACGCTGGACGTCTGAGCCGTAGGTAGGGAGGAGACCACATGCGGATCGAGCGAGTTATCTCGAACAAGGGCAACGACGTGCTGACGATAGCGCCCGATGCCACCGTCGCCGACGCCGCCACCATGCTGTCAGAGCACCGGATTGGTGCCGTGGTTGTCTGCGCCAAGGGCAAGCCGCCCGAGGGCATCCTGTCTGAGCGCGACATCGTGCGCGAGCTTGGCCGCTCCGGGCTGGACTGCTTGCAGCAACGCGTCGCCGACCTGATGACCCGCACCATCAAGAGCTGCAGTAAGTCTGACACGCTCGACGACGTGCTAGCGGTGATGACCGAAGGGCGTTTCCGCCACATGCCGGTGCTGGAGGACGGCAAGATGATCGGAATCGTCTCCATCGGGGACGTGGTCAAGTCGCGCCTCAGCGAGCTGTCGATGGAGCGCGACGCGCTCCAGGGGATGGTGATGGGACACTGATCGGCTCTTGCACTCTCTGGCGCAATAATGTTGCGTTCCGCGCGAAACGTCAGGGAGGGCGCGATGCGCACCGCATTGTATCCGGGGACCTTCGATCCGGTCACCGAGGGTCACATCGACATCATCAGGCGGGCGACGGCGCTGGTCGACCGCCTGGTGATCGGTGTTGCGATCAACCGCGACAAGGGGCCCCTCTTCAGCCTCGAGGAGCGCGTCGCGCTGATCGAGGCCGAGTGCGGCGACATCGCTCGGGAAACCGGCTGCGAGATCGTCGTCCACCCGTTCGAGAACCTGTTGATCGACTGCGCCCGCGATGTCGGCGCGCGCGTCATCGTCCGCGGCCTGCGGGCGATCGCGGATTTCGAGTACGAGTACCAGATGGTCGGCATGAACCGTCAGCTCGACGATACGATCGAGACGGTGTTTCTTATGGCCGATGCCGAGCATCAGGCCGTGGCCTCGAAGCTGGTCAAGGAGATCGCCCGCCTTGGAGGCGACATCAGCCCCTTCGTTTCGCCCCGCGTCCGCACGGCGCTGATCGCGAAGTACCGCTGAGGGCAGTAGCCCCTTGCACCACCTCCACACCCGGCGCTAGAAGGCCGCGTCCGGGCGGTTAGCTCAGCTGGTAGAGCGCTTCGTTTACACCGAAGATGTCGGGGGTTCGAGCCCCTCACCGCCCACCATTCACCGGACGAAAGACAGGGAGAGCACCTTGCCCAAGCTCAGCCTGCGCCGCAGCCGCCCCTTCGATCCAGACCCGCTGGGCCGGCTTATGGTCGATCCGGTCGACCTCGCCCTCGTGAACCCGAGTGCAAAACAGCCTTTCGATGCGATGGAGTGGCTTGAAACCTGGCTGAACGAGCCCGGCGACGCGGCCTACTACGTGCTGGACGAGACCGGCCGAGACGTGGGGTTCTTTGCCCTGCGCGAAGGCATCGGCCCCGAGCAGCGGCACCTGGTGTTCGTCTTTCTCGTGCCCGAGGTGCGGGGCGGGGCGGGCAGCACCCTGATTGCGCTGGTCGAGGGCGCCGCGCGCGAGCTCGACGCGTTGACGATCACGCTCAAGGTCGAGATCGACAACGCTCCGGCCTTCGCCCTCTACCGCGGCGCCGGGTTCGAGGAACTCGGTCGCTCTGGCGGCATGGCGACGATGCGCAAGGACCTTGGCTAGCGCCTAGAGGCGCGTCACCCGCCACCTGCTGAGCTGGTGGAACGTCTCGTCCGGCGACAGCTCGATGCCGGGCCACTCGGCGCGGCCAGGCGCGTCGGGCCAGTGCTGCGGCTCGAACGCGAAGGCGGCATGGTAGGGGTAGGGATGGCCATGCATCGTCTCGTCATCCTCGACCGAGAACTTGTGCATCCCGAAGACCTGCAGCCCCGGCGCCGTCGTCGACATCTCGATCGCCACGCCCGTCTCGGGGCTTTCCAGCCTTAGCGCGGGCCGCAAGAACCCGGCAGCGCGGGTCAGGCAGAAATTGTGGTCGAAATCGGGGTCCGTCCTGGGGTCGAGCGTGCGGGGTGACCGGAAGTCGAAGGGCGTCCCCTCGACCGGGCGGATCTCTCCGGTCGGCAGGGTCTCGTCGTCCACCGGGAGGTAGGCATCCGCGTGGATCGTCAGCCGCTGGCCGCCCCAGCCCTTCGGCGGCTGTGCAGTCCAGAAGCCGTGCAGCGCCAGGTTCATCAGCGTGGGCTTATCGGTCGTGCCGGTCAGCTCGTGCACCAGCGTGTCACCGTCGAGCGCGTAGCGCGACCGGAGCACGCGGTTGCCCGGATAGCCGCCCTCGCCATCCGGCAGGTCGACGCGCAGAGTGACCTCGGTCTCGTCCTGGCTCTCGATCTCCCAGGTCTTCAGGTGTGCGCCCGCGCCGGCGGAGTGCAGCGTGTTGCGCCCGTTCTCGTTGACCTCGAACTGGTGGCGCCTTCCGTCGATTTCAGCCTCGGCCCCGCTGATGCGGTTGGCGACAGGTCCCATGATCGTGCCGAAAAGCGACATGATGCGCCCGTAGGCGGCCGCATCGGGCGAACCCAGAGACAGCGGGAAGTCCACGCCCGCAAGCCGCAGCTCCTGCAGGCCCGCGCCCAGATCGAGCACCCCGGCGGACAGGATCCCGTTATCCAGCGCCACCCGGCGCACCTTGCGTCCGTCCGGCAAAGAACCGCTCAGCGTGTCATGCGCTTTCTCGCTCATCGTCTGTATCCTCCCCACGGTGATCGGAACGTGCCCTCTGGCCCGCCGTTAGTGCAACGTCTGATCGGGGGAGTCCCGGTCGAAATGCGTAATGGAGTGAAGAATGACCAAGAGTTTCCTGATCGCCGGCGTCTCCGCCATTGCATTCTCGGGTGCGGCCTACGCGCAGACCGCAGCCACTGCGACCACCGACCTCAACGTGCGTGCGGGTCCGGGTCCGAGCTAGGAAGTGGTGGGTGTGATCGACGCCGAAGGCACCGTCGACATCCAGCGCTGCCTCGCAGATGCCAACTGGTGCGAAGTCACCTATGACGGCACGAACGGCTGGGCCTATGCCGAGTATCTCACCGCCGCTGTCGACGAAGAGCCGACGGTTGTCGCCGAGAGCTATGACACGCTGCGGATCGAGCGGGTCGAGCGCGGCAACCTGGGCAATATCGGCGTCGGCGCCACCACAGGCGCGATCGCCGGCGCGCTTCTGGGCGGTCCCGCCGGTGCTGCGGCCGGCTCCGCTGCGGCCGGTGCTCTCGCTGGCGGCGTGATCGGTGCGGACGTGCCGAGCGAGACCATGACCTACGTGCGAGAGAACCCGGTCGACCCGGTCTATCTTGAAGGTGAAGTCGTGGTCGGTGCCGGCATCCCCGAGGGTGTCGAGATCTACACAGTGCCCGAAAACGACTACCGCTATGCCAACGTGAACGGGCAGCTGGTCCTCGTGGACGAAGATCGCCGCATCGTCCACATCGTGCGCTAAGCTGCGATCACGTCTGATGCCACGGGCGGCTCCTTCGGGAGCCGCCTTTTTCATGTCGGGCCTACAGGATGACCCGTGGCTCTGGCAGGCCGCGTCCCGCACCGGGGCTACGGAAGGTGCGCCCATGACCGGGGATCTCCGACACCTCTTCCTCGCTTAGCCCGACCATGGCGGACGTCACGTAAAGTGTCGTCAGGTCGGGTCCACCGAAGGCCGGGCAGGTAATCTGCTTGGCCGGCAGCGCGACTTGCGAAGTCAAGCGGCCCTCAGTGTCGTAGATCGCGATGCGGCTCGATCCCCAGTGCGAGACCCAGAGGTTTCCGTCCGCATCGGTCACCGCGCCGTCGGGGCTGTGGCCATTCGCCGTCTCGTCGATGAACGGCGCGGGATCGCCTTCGGGCGTGCCGTCCTCGCCGAGGCGCCAGCGATAGACGAGGCCGGTGGGCGTGTCGGCGAAGTAGGCCCAGGCGCGGTCCGGGCTGAAGCAGATCGCGTTCGGGATCGTCAGCCCGTCGATCAGCTTGGTGAGGTTGCCTTTGCGGTAGCGATAGATCGCGCCCGCGCCGTCGGGCTTCTCGATGCCCATGGTCGAGACCCAAAAGCCGCCCCAAGGGTCCACCCGGCCGTCATTCGACCGCGTCACCTCGTTCTCGTCCTCGAGCGGGATCACATGCTCCTGCGCGCTGATCTCCAGGTCCAGCAGCGTCAGGTCAGTCTGCGTGCCGACCAGCAGGCGGTTCCTGTCCACCCACGCGAGGCACGAGACGAAGCGGTCGAACTCGTAGCCGCGCGTGCAGCCGTCCTGCACGGTCAGAACGCGACGCGAGAGGATGTCGCACCAGTAGAGCTGCCCGCGCTCGGGGTGCCACAGGGGACCTTCGCCGAGGATGCAGCGTGTGTAGTCCTGGATCTGGATATTCATGAGACGGCCTCGTCGTAAGCAGCAACCATCTCGGCCGCACGGCTGCCGACCTCCGCGGCCGCATCTCCGGGGCGGTAAAGCGACGTGCCGATGCCGAAGCCCGTTGCCCCGGCGGCAATCCATTCGCGGAAGGCAGCGGTCTTCACGCCTCCAACCATGTAGAGCCTTGTTTCGACCGGCAGGACCGCGCGGATGGCCGTCAGCCCGTCGATGCCCATCTGGAACGCGGGAAACACCTTGAGGCCCGTTGCGCCGGCCTTGATGGCGCCGAAGCACTCGGTCGGGGTCAAGACGCCGGGATAGCTCTCCAGCCCCGCCTCGACGGTGGCAGCCACGACCTCGGCGTCGAAATTGGGCGAGACGACCATCTGCCCGCCAGCCTCCTTGACGCGGGCCACGTCCTCGGGCGACAGGACCGTTCCCGCGCCGATTTGCGCGGTCTCGCCGACGGCCTGCGCCATCGCCTCGATCGAGGCGAGGGGCGATGGCGAGTTCAGCGGCACCTCGATCCGGGTGATGCCGGCGGCGATCAGCGCGTCGGCGACCGGTATGGCTTCGTCGGGGTCGATCCCGCGCAGGATGGCGATGATCTCGCGGTGCATGAATTCACTCCTTCCAGGCAGCGTATGCGGTCTTGAGGCCGGCCAATGTGCAGGCATCGCCCTTGGCGATGATCGCTCGAACGCCCTGCGCCTCGAGCGCGGCGGCGTACCGCAGGCCAAGCTGCGGTGCGCCGACGATCGCGACGGGCATTCCCAGCCAGTAGGGCCGGGCGTGGGCAAGCTCGGCGCCGATCAGAAGGCCCGACAGCCGCGCGGCGGCGGTCGCCTCGTCCTTTCCGTTCAGCAGCCCGTCCGCACGGATCTGAAAAGCACGCGCAGCCAGGGCCTCGGGGCGGGACATGCCGTCCGAGACGGCCTCGACAAAGCTCGCCTCGTCCCACTCCGCGCCGATGGCGTGGCGCAGGACCGTGTGGCCCTTCAGGGCGGCGAAGATCTCTCCCGTCATCGCCGTCTGGAAGGAGATCACTTCTCCCGCCGAAATTTGCGCCCACTTGGTGTGGCTGCCCGGCAGGCAGAGCGTGCCGTCGAATTTCGGGTTCAGCGCGAGGAAACCTGCGATCTGCGTTTCTTCGCCGCGCATCACGTCGGGCGGGCGGGTCTGGGACAGACCGGGGATGATGCGGACACGCCATTGCTCGGGCGCGGTCGGTACCCGCACCGGCGGGGTCGCAAGCGGCGCGGTGGGCACGGCGGCATAGCCCGCCTCGGCCCAGCCCTCGCGCGCGCCGATCATGCCGCAGGCCAGCACCGGGCAGGGCTGCGGCAGGTCCCAGCCTTCGGTCAGGGCGGCCAGGGCGGGTGCGTAATCGTCGGCGCCGAGGCTGCCCATCCCCGCCGCCGACTGCGCCTCGGCCAGAACCGCGCCGCCTGCGGACATGGCCCAGGCGCGCACATTGGTGGTGCCCCAGTCGAGGGCGATCCAGTCGGGTTTCATTGGCCTCCCCTCCGTCTTCACGCGTTTGCGCCTGCGTCGGACAGACGCCGGGGGCTGTCAAGCGCTGCCGGGCTAGCGGTAGTACCGCGCCACCACGTGTTCTGCGTCTGCAAAGAAGAGCCAGCGCACGATCAGCGTGCCACACAGGTGCAGCAGCGCGGCCAGCGGCAGCGCCAGGGGCGCCGGCGGAATGGCAAGGCAGGCGAGCGGGGCAAGGTAGGCAAGGGCGAGTCCAATCGAGCGAAGGCGCACCCTGTGCTTGCGGGCGACGACGAACACCATCTCGCGCGTGAGGTAGTTGTCCGAGGTGTGGGGCGCCTCGAACGGGCGGACGTGCGGGCCGAGGCCGGTGGCGCTTTCGCGGGTTGTGGGGCCGGTGCGGCGGTCGCCGGCATGCCACGCGGCGAACTGCGCGACGGCGAGCGCGGTCAGCAGCAACGCCGCTGCCAGGCGGTGCCCGGCCAACAGTGTTCCGGCGGTGATCGCATGGGCGAGGAAGGTCGCGGGCGTCGACCAATGGTGCCAGCGCGGCACACTGCGCAGCTGGGCGTATATCATCGCCGTGGCCGCGACGGTGGCGAGCGACAGAGCCGCTCCGACGAATCCGACCGGCAGCGCAGGCAGCCCGGCAAGACGGAGAGTCGTCGCGATGGCCATGACGGCAAGGGCCGCGACGGCCAGCCACGCCTCGCGGCTGAGCCACGAGCTGCGCCATTCGCGGAACGCCTTCAGCGCGCGTTCGGGTCGGCCGAGGTGGAAGGTCGAGGCGGCGAGGCCGATCAGCGCCAGGGCAAAGCCGAGAGCCGCTTCGGCGAGACCCACCCATCCCGTCGTGCGCGCAAGACCCGCACCGATCATCGCCAGCAGGCCAAAGCCGGCGCCCGAAAGGGTCGAGAAGAGGATGAGTGAGGCGGCAGGATGCATCGGGCCATTTCAACCGGGGCGCCCGCGACAATGCGCTCTCGCGCCCGGCTTGTCGAGGTTACCCCAGCCGGTCGAGCGCTCGGTCGAGCCAGCCGAGCCACCCTTTCGGCTCCTCGGCCACGGGAGTGAGCAGGGGCGCGAGCACGTCGACCTCGTCGCGGGGCCGGGGCGGGAGGTACTTGTTGACTGGTCGGGTACCCTGTTCAGGAGCAAGGTCGATGCCGCCGCGCGCCTCGACCAGCCCAGAGACGTCGCTGTCGGGGTCGGCGAGATCTCCGAAATGGCGCGCCTTCGAGGGGCAGGTGCGGACGCAGGCGGGGATGCGGTCTTCCTGCGGCAGGTTCTCGTTGTCGATCCGGTCGACGCAGAGGGTGCATTTCTTCATCACCTTCGCGGCCGGGTCCTGCTCGCGCGCGCCGTAGGGACAGGCCCAGGCGCAGAGGCCGCAGCCGATGCACTCGGCCTCGTTCACCAGCACGATCCCGTCCTCGCCCCGCTTGTACGAGGCGCCGGTCGGGCAGACGGTGACGCATGGCGCGTCCTCGCAATGCAGGCAGCTTTTCGGGAAGTGGACGATCCGCGGCGGGCCGTCCCCGGTCACCTCATAGGAGTGGATGCGGTTCAGGAATGCACCCGATGGCGCCGCGCCGTGAGCGTCGGTATCGGCGAGGGGCGTGCCGTAGTTCTCGGTGTTCCACGCCTTGCAGGCGACGACACAGGCGTGACAGCCGACGCATGTGTCGAGGTCGATGACGAGGCCGAGCTTCTTTGCCGGCGGGTTGGCGGGCAGGGAGGTCAAGGTTCATCCTTCTTGCCGGGGGCGGATCGCAGCGAGGTCATCTCTTCATCCATCCTCGGATTCGGTCAGCGAGGCTTGGCACGAGGTCCGTCCGCCCTGTGGAGCGTGCGACCATGTGCGGCCCCTGGCCCACGGGGCTGCCCTGTCCCGCAATCGCCGGGTGGGACACGCGGGAACGCGGGACACGCTCGACCTTCACACGGCAGTCGAACCAGGCGGCCTGCCCCGTCACCGGGTCCGAATTCGACCAGCGCAGGCCGTCGCCCTTCTCGGGCAGAAGCTCATGGATCAGGTGGTTGACGAGAAATCCTCGCGTCGCCTCGGGGGCTTTGGGCGACAGGGCCCACGCGCCGCGCCGCTTGCCGATGGCGTTCCACGTCCAGACTGTGTTCTCGTTCAGCGCCGCCATGTGAGCGACGGGCACCGTGATCTCGGCATGGTTCGACGTGACGCGGGCCCAGTCGCCTTCCTCGAACCCTTCGGCCTCCCATAGTTTCGTGGGCAGGTAGAGCACGTTCTCGGCGTGGATCTGCCGCAGCCACGGGTTCTGGCCGCCCCACGAGTGATACATCGCCGCGGGGCGCTGCGTCAGCACGTAGAAGGGGTATTCGACCGGGTCGGCGTGGCCATCCTCGAGCGGGGGATACCAGATCGGCAGGGGATCGTGGGTCAGCCGCATCCGGGCGCGCAAATGCTCGGGCGGCTGACGCTCGCCCACCCCTTCGGCGGCCATCTGGAACCGGCGGAGCGGCTCGGACCAGAGCTCGAACAGGTAGGGCGTGGGGGCGTCGGTGAAGCCCATCTTCTGCGACCACTCCCACCACGCGGTGTTGAATGGCTTCATGTAGCGCGCGGGTTTTGGCACCTGGTATGTCTTGAAGCCGCCCGCGGCGATATACTGCTCGATCTGCCCTTCATTCGGCTCGCCGCGGCCGTCCGTCAGGGCGGTTTCGCCGATGCGCCACCCCGCCAGGGGACCGACACCGGGGCGGCGTTCGTGCATCTGCATGTACTCGGCGTAGTCGGTGTAGAGCGGCTGCCCGCCCTCGACGAAGCCCGGCAGGCCGAGGCGGTTGGCAAGGTCGACCATCACCGACTGAAAGGGGCGCACATTACGGTCGGGTGCCACCACAGGCCAGCGGATCGCGTCGCCCGCGTGGTCAGGGTCCGAGATCGGGCGGTCCAGCAGCGAGATGCAGTCGTGCCGTTCCAGATAGGTCGTGTCGGGCAGCACGATGTCCGCAAAGGCGACCGTCTCGGACGAATAGGCGTCGGCGTGAATGATGAACGGGATGACATAGTCGCCGTTCTCGTCCTTGTCCGACAGCATCTCCATCACGGCTTGCGTATTCATGGACGAGTTCCACGCCATGTTCGCCATGTAGAGGAACAGCGTGTCGATCTTGTAGGGGTCCCCCGCATAGGCGTTCGAGATCGCCATGTGCATCAGCCCGTGGACCGAGATGGGATTCTCCCACGAGAACGCCTTGTCGAGCCGCAGGGGCGCGCCCGCGTCGTCCAACAAGAGTTCCTCGGGTCCCATCGGAAAGCCCAGATGCGGCCCGTCGAGGGGCTGGCCTGCATGGGTATCGGCATGGGGCCGTGGGTGGCTCGCGGCGGATTTCGGATAGGGCGGTTTGAAGCGGCTGGCGCCCGGCACGTCGACGGCACCGATCAGCACCTGCAGCAGGTGAATCGCGCGCGCGGTCTGGAAGCCGTTGGAATGGGCCGAGATGCCGCGCATCGCGTGGATCGAGACGGGGCGGGCGGTGACATGAGAGTGGTGCTCGCCGCGGAAGTCGGTCCAGTCCTGTGGATGGTCCCAGCTCTGGTCAAAGGCGGCGTGAGCGATGCGGGCGGCGGTGCGGTGGATCTGTGCGGGATCGAGGCCGCATTTCGGCCCGACCGCTTCGGGCGCATAGTCGTCGGACAGGTAGCGGTCCGCGAGGGTCAGGAAGACGGAGGCGTGGGTGATCCCGGCGTGGCGCCAGCGCCCCGAGAGGTCGGGCTTTACCCCGGCCGCATTCCAAGGGCGGGGCTTGCGGCTGGCGCGGTCCATGACCAGCGGTCGGCCGCCCTCGTCGCGCAGAATCAGGCCGTAGGTGTCGGACTTCGGATCGCCGTCCAGCAGGCAGGGCGCGTTCGTCCAGCGGGACAGGTAGTCGAGGTCGAACCTTCCTGCCTTCAGAAGGCAGTGGATCAGCGACAGAACGAACAGACCGTCGGTGCCGGGGGTGACGCCCACCCATTCGTCCGCGATGGCATTGTAGCCGGTGCGGATCGGATTGACGGCGATGACAGGGGCGCCGCGCTCCTTCAGCCTGGCCAGACCCAGCTTGATCGGGTTGCTGTCGTGGTCCTCGGCCGTGCCGAACAGCAGGAAAAGCTTGGCGTTCTCCCAGTCGGGGGACATGAACTCCCAGAAGGCGCCGCCGATGGTGTAGATACCCGCGGCGGCCATGTTGACCGAGCAGAAGCCCCCGTGGGCGGCGTAGTTGGGGGTGCCGAACTGCTGCGCCCAATAGCCGGTGAAACTTTGCGACTGGTCGCGCCCGGTGAAGAAGGCAAGCTTCTTCGGGTCCGTCTTGCGGATGCGCCCGAGACGCTCGGACACGAGTGTCAGCGCTTCGTTCCAGTCGATCTCTTCGAACTTGCCCTCGCCGCGTTCGCCCACGCGCTTCAATGGCGCATGCAGGCGGGCGGCCGAGTTGTGCTGCATGATCCCCGCCGCACCCTTGGCGCACAGGACGCCCTTGTTCACCGGGTGGTCGCGGTTGCCCTCGATATAGGCGACTTCGTCGCCCTTCATGTGGACGTCGATCCCGCAGCGACAGGCGCACATGTAGCAGGTGGTCTTGCGGACCGAGTCGCCCGGCGCGGGGGCGGGGTCGAAGTGGCTGTTGTCCTTCATCCCTCATCAGTGGCAGATCGCGCCTTCGCACAAAAGGGGCCGGTCGTTCACATGACGACGCCCCCGCGCCGGTCCCGGCCGGGGGCGCCTGTCGCGAAGGTCGTGCCTCAGCTCATCATGTAGACGGACTTGGCGTTGACGAACTCCTTCATGCCGAAGCCGCCGTGCTCGCGGCCGTAGCCCGAGTTCTTCACGCCGCCGAAGGGCATGTTCGGGATCGCGATGTTGAACCCGTTGATCGAGATCATGCCGGTATCGAACTGATCGGACGCCAGCTTGCGCGCCTTCGCCTCGTCCTTCGAGAAGATGCCGCCGCCAAGGCCGTAGCGGCTGTCATTGGCGATCCGCATCGCGTCCTCGTCGTCCTTCGCCTTGATGATCGAGGCGACGGGGCCGAAGAGCTCGTCGTCATAGGCCGGCTGGCCGGGCTTCACGTCGACAAGGACGGTGGCGGGATACCACGCGCCTACGCGGTCCGGCACTTCGCCGCCCGTCAGGACGCGCGCGCCGTTCTTGATGCTTTCCTGGACTTGCTCGTGCAGCGTGTCGCGCAGGTCGACACGAGCGACGGGGCCGAGCCCGGTATTCTCGTCCGTGGGATCGCCCATCACGATGGCCGCGAACTTCTCGGTGTAGCGCTCGACGAAGGCGTCGTAGTTCTTCTCGGTCACGATGAAACGCTTGCCGTTCACGCAGGTCTCGCCGTTGTTGTAGATCCGGGCGCTGACGCAGGCGTCCACGGCCACGTCGAGATCGGCGTCGTCGAGCACGATATAGGCGTCGTTCGAGCCCAACTCGAGCACCGATTTCTTCAGCTGCTCGGCGGCCTTCTGGCCGACGGTCCGGCCGGCGCGGTCGCTGCCGGTTAGGGTCACGCCGCGCACCAGGTCATGCTCGATCACCTTGTCCGACTGGTCGTGAGAGATGCGCAGGACGGTGAAGAGGTTCTTCGGCAGGCCGGCGCGCTCCATCAGGTCCTTGAGGAACAGGCCTGAGCCGGTGCAGTTCGCAGCGTGCTTCAGGAGGATGCCATTGCCGGCCATGAGGTTGGCGATGGCGTAGCGCACGACCTGGTACGCGGGGAAGTTCCACGGCTGAATGCCGTAGATCACGCCGAGGGGCGCGTAATGGATCACGCCCTTGCCGCCCGGAATGTCGCGCTCTTCATCGGCAAGCTCAGTCGGGCCATTCTCGGCGGTGAACTGGCAGATCTGTGAGCAGAGGGCGATCTCGGACCGGCTGTCGCCGATCAGCTTGCCGACTTCGCGCGTCATCAGCTGGGCGAACTCTTCCTTGCTGTTCTCGAGCTCTTCGCCGATGGCGCGGATGATCTGGGCGCGGTCCTTTGCAGGGCGCGCCTTCCAGTCGTGGAACGCCTCGTTACAGGCCGCGATGGCGTCGTTCATCTCGGTCTCGGACATGTAATCGTAGGTGGCGATTTCTTCGCCGTTCACGGGGTTGATGGTCTTGATCTGGTCGCTCATGAAATGTCTCCGATAGTCGGTTTCGTCCCCCCAACGCGGCCCGGAGACGGTAATTTCCATCGCAAGAGCGTGACGCCACGACAGACGAACGGTCTCGCGCGGACGTGATGTCGCAAATCCGCACCCATCTGTCGGGCGCGCACAACGGCGGCTCAGGTCGCTGCGTTTAGTGGGCGTGACGCGGATTGGAGTGCGACGATGAAGAGCCATGTGAAAGCGCTGGTGGTGGGCGGCGGCGCGGTGGGGACCTCCATCGCCTACCATCTGGCCAAGGCGGGCTGGCAGGATGTGGTGCTGCTGGAGCGGGACGAGCTGACCAGCGGCTCGACCTGGCACGCGGCCGGGCTGCTGCCCTATTTCAACATGAGCTACGCGACGACCTGGATCCACGACTACTCGATCAAGTTCTACAAGACGCTGGAGGAGGAGACGGGGCTCAACGCCGGCTTTTCGGTCGTGGGCAACCTGCGCATGGCGGGCTCGAAAGAGCGCATGGATGAATACATGCTCTACGCCGCCACGGCCGAGACGGTGGGCGTGCCCTTCGAATGGCTGACGCCGAGCCAGGTGAAGGAGCGGTATCCGCTGGTCCACACCGACGACCTTCACGGCGCAATCTTCCACCCCACCGACGGCTACATCAACCCCGCGGACGTGACGATGGCGATGGCCAAGGGCGCCCGCCAGCGCGGCGTCACGATCGAGCGCAAGTGGCAGGTCGACGGCTACGAATGGACCGGATCGGCCTGGAAGGTGACGCTGACCCGGATGGCCGAAAAGGGCGGCAACCTCTTGCCCACCGAAGAACGGCAGGTGATCGAGGCCGAGCACGTGGTGACCGCGACCGGCAACCATTCGCAGCGCACTGCCCGGATGCTGGGGATCAAGATCCCGGCGATCCCGGTCGAGCACCAGTATATCGTGACCGAACCCGACCCTGCGCTGCAGAAATGGCGTTCCGAGGGCAACGGCGAGCACCCCGTCCTGCGCGATGCCGACGCCAAGTGGTATGTCCGCGAAGAGCGCGGCGGCTGGATTCTCGGCCCTTACGAGCGCAACGCGCCAGCCCGGTTCAGCTACGGTGTGCCCGACAGCTTCCGCGCCGACCTCTTCCCGCTGGATCTCGAGCGGATCGAGGCGGAGTACATGTCGTTCATCCACCGCATTCCGTCTTCGGAAGAGGTTGGGCTGAAGGACGATTTCAACGGCCCGATCTGCTACACCCCCGACGGAAACCCGCTGATCGGCCCGGCGCCGGGTCTGCGCAACATGTGGCTGGCCGAGGGCTTCTCGTTCGGCATCACCGCCGCGGGGGGCGCAGGGCACTACCTTGCGCAGATGATGGTCGAGGGCGAGGCCGAGATCGACATGGCGTCTCTCGACCCGAAACGCTTCGGCTCGTGGATCACCACGGACTGGAGCATTGCGAAGGACGAGGAAGCTTACGAGCACGTCTACATCCTCCACCACCCCGACGAGGAGCGTCCCGCCGCGCGCCCCCTGCGCACCGCGCCTTGTTACGATCGGCTGAAGGCCCGCGGCGCGCAGTTCGGCGCAGTCAACGGGTTCGAACGTCCGAACTATTTCGGGCCGCTGGATGCCGACGATCGTTTCGACGAGCACGCGCGGTCCTTCCGCCGGGGCGGCTGGTACGATTACGCGAAAGCCGAGGCCGAGGCGGTGCGGGGCGCCGCCGGGCTGATCGACGCCTCGGCGTTCGCCAAGCATGTCCTGAAGGGGCCGGGGGCGGCCGCGTTCCTTGACTGGTTCACCACCAACCGGCTGCCCAAGGTCGGCCGGATCAACCTGACCTACGCGCTGACCGACGCGGGGACCGTCCGCACGGAATATACCATCGTCCGCCAGGCCGAGGACCAGTTCTACCTGGTCAGCGCCGGCGGCGTGGCTGACTACGACCGCGACTTCTTGACCAAGGCGATGGAGGACAAGGCGGCCGAGTTCGGCCCGATGGTCCTGCAGGACGTCACCACGCAATACGGCACCTTCGCACTGGCCGGGCCGAAGTCCCGCGACATCCTTGCCAACCTCCTGCGCGACGCCGACCCCGAGGGCGCGCTGGGCAACAAGCGCTTCCCGTGGCTGAGCGCGCGCGAGATCGAACTGGGCATGGTGCCCCTCATGGCGATCCGGGTGGCCTATACGGGCGAGCTAGGGTGGGAACTGCACCACCCGATCGAGATGCAGAACCACCTGTTCGACCGTCTGATGGAGGCGGGCGAACCGCATGGCCTGAAGCTGGTGGGGATGCGCGCCCAAAACTGGCTGCGGCAGGAGAAGTCCTATCGCGCCTTTGGCACCGAGCTTGGACGGGATGCGACCCCGCTCGAGGCGGGGCTGGAGCGTTTCGTGGACCAGGGCAAGGCCTACCGCGGGAAGGAGGCAATGGAGGCGACCGGCATCCGGTCGAAATGCGTGACGCTGCTGGTGGACGGGCCGGGCGACGCCGATCCGTGGGGCCGCGAGGCGCTGTTCTCGGGCGACGAGAGGGCCGGCCGGATGACGTCGGGCGGCTACTCAGTCGCTTTCGGCAAGTCCATCGGCATGGGCTATGTCCGGCCTGACATGGCCAAGGTCGGCACGAAGCTGAAAGTGCGCATGTTCCGCGAGCTCTACGACGCCGAGGTGGTCGAGGACTCGCCCTACGACCCGAAGAACGAGCACATCCGCGCGGACGGCTGAGGTGCACACGAGGAGGATCGGCAAGCGCCGCGGGATCCGGTAATCTCGCGGCGAAGACCTTCAGGAGCCTCGACCATGAGTCGCATCCCCCAGTCTGACGCACCTTCGCGGCGGAGGCGCCTTTTGGGGGCCGTGCTGCTGCTCTTGCTGGCAGTTGCCTCGTTCTGGGGCGCGGCTCACCACCGCGAGATGCCGCAGACCGCGCGGGCAGCGGACTATGCGCGCGACATCTCGGTCACCGCCTCGGCGACCTACGTCACCCTTCGCACGCTCAACGCGTTTCTGTCGTCGGCGCAGGAGCTGGAGGTCGGCGTCTCGCTGATCGGCTCGGGCTCGGCGCAGCCCCTGAAGGTGCTGGAACCCATAGACGATACGGTCGAGCGAATCGCCTCGGTGGTGTTCGGCGTCATGGTCGCTTCGGGCGTGCTGGCGGTGACGATGGGGCCGCTGGGTGCGGTGGGCTTCGCGCTGCTGGGGCTGGCTGCGCTGCTCTGGGCCGGGGCGGTGGTCGTGGGGCGGGTTCGCCCGCTGGGTGGCGCGCCGCGGCAACTGGCCGTCTATGGCGGGTTTTTAGGTGTCGGCATCCCGCTGGCGTTCTTGCTGTCCGCCCTAGTGGCCGACCGGCTGACCGCCGAGACCTGGGCCGAGCACAGCCGCGTCATCGCCGAGATCACCGCGACGGTCGAGGAAGAGGGTGTGGACGTCGCCGAGGCCGGCGGTGTGCGGGGCATGATGGATCGGGTCGAGCACTACCAGACGCTCGCCTCGAACCTGACAAGCCGCGCGGACGAACTGGTCGGAAGCCTTATCAGCCTCCTGTCGGTCTATATCTTCAAGGTGCTCGTGCTGCCGGTCATGTTGATCGGCGGGCTGTTCGTCATCGCCCGCAAGCTCGGCTCGCTGCGCCCGGTCGGGTGACGCGGGTCAACGGATCGAGCGGGCGGCGCGCCAGCGCTTCCAGTCGGCGACGCTGCCGTTGAAGCAGTTGAGGTCCACCTCGCCCGCGATGCCCGGAACGGTTCCGGTCGAGCTGTATTGCCAGACGCGCCAAGGGGCGCCCGGATAAACCTCTTCCACCGGCCGGGCGACAGCCCGCAGCCAGCTCTCGGCGCCGAGGCGGCCGATGTCGTTCTCGCGGTAGAACTCCGGCGTCGTATAGATCAGCGGTTGCTGCCCGTAGTGCCGCGTGAGGATCGCGAGGAAGCGGGCGGCGCGGTCGCGCACCTCGGCAGCCGGCGGCCGGACGGTGCAGGTGGGCGAGAACGGCGTCCATTCGAGGTCGAGCACGGGCGGCAGGTCGCCTGCGCGCCGAGGCACATTGCGGATGAACCATTCGGCCTGGCTCTCGGGCGGGCCGCACCAGTAGAAGAAATGGTAGGCTCCGATCGCCACGTCCGCTGCGCGGGCACCGTCGTGATGGTAAGAGAACATCGGATCTATCCGGTCGCTGCCCTCGGTCGCCTTGACCCAGGCGAAGTTGACTCCCGAAGAATGGGCACGACGCCAGTCGATGTTGGTCTGCCAGCGCGACATGTCGATGCCGTGCACCGGATAACGGGCCGGGCCGGGGCCGCCCCAGGCGGTGGGGTCGGTGTCGCCGAAGGCGGGACGGGTGACCGGCACGGGGGCAAGCGTGGTCGTGCGGGGGCTGCCACAGGCGGCGAGCGACAGGCACAGGAAGCTGCGGCGATACATGGGGCGAACTCGCACGAGGACTGGTCCGCGCGACAGTAGCGACTTGGCCGCGAGCGTTGAGAGGGGATCGGCGCGCTCGGCGGAGAGGCGCCGAAGCGGGGCTACGGACTCAGGCGGTTGCCTCGCTGCGGTCAGTTGCGGGTGCGGGGCTGCGGGTCAGCGCGGTCACACGGGCCTCGGTGTCGGCATCCCAATCAAGCGATAGCGCGTCGAGCGACGGCATGAGCTGGTCCACGTTCCGGGCCGAGATGATCGGCGCGGTCACGCCGGGGCGGTGCATCGCCCATCCAACGGCCAGCGTCGCTGGCGAGGTGCGGATGCCGTTCGCCAATGTCGCGAGGTCGGCGGCAGTGTTATGCATCCATTCATCGCGGTACCGGCTGGCATACATCTCGCTGTCGTTGAGCCGCCCTTCGCCGCCGGCGCGGTACTTGCCGGTCAGGAGGCCACCGCCCAGTGGCGAGTAGGGGAAGACCGCGATATTCTGGTCCTGCGCCATGGGCAGAAGCTCGACCTCGGCCTGGCGCTTGACGAGGTTCAGCATGGGCTGGATGGCGTCGATCCGGGTGTCGAACCGCGCCGCCACCGCCTGCGCCTTCATAACCTGCCACGCTGCGAAGTTCGACACGCCGATGGCGCGGATCCAGCCCTTGTTCTTGAGGGTGGAAAGCGCCTCGAAGCTCTCTTCCAGCTCCGTCTGGGGATCGAAGCGGTGCAGGTAGTAGAGGTCTATCGTGTCGATGCCGAGGCGCTTGCGGCTTTCCTCGCAGCTTTCGCGGATCGAGGTGGCGGAGTTCCCGCGCTGGAAGTTGGCCTTGGTGGCGACGATGACCTCGTCCCGCTCCTTCGCGATCAGGCGGCCCAGCATCTCTTCGGAGCGGCCGTCGGTGTAAGTGTGCGCCGTGTCGAACATGTTCACGCCATACTCGCGGCAGGCAAGGTACATGCCGCGCGCATCGTCATCGTCGGCCTTGCCACCGAATTGCATGGCGCCGAAGGACAGGGCGGAGGGCGGGGTGCCGTCGGGCGAGGTCACGTTTTTCATGACCTTGATTCTGCGGCGGCAGGCTCGCTTGGCAAGGGGCGGCCGACTTGCGTCGAGCGCCCCCGCCAATCAGAGCCGCGTGGAGGTGTCAGAAGCGCGGGCCGCGATCCAGCTTGGCCGACGGGTCACGTCCACCAGCGAGACTTCGGGCGCGTGACGTCCGCCGAGATCCAGCGTTGCGTCGCGGAGCCGCGCGATGGCAGCGTCGGCGTCCTTCGGTAGCGCCTTGGGCGAGATCGGCTCACCAACGGCGATGCGGAAGGGCTGCTTTGCCTTGTTCAGCGTTTCGTAGAACAGGGTGATGTCGCGCAGGGACGGGTGGATGAAGTCGAACAGGTAGAACAGCGCCGAGTTGCGCGAGCGGATGTTCATCGGGATGATCGGCACGTCGAACTTGCGCGCGATCATCGCAGCCGAGGACATCCACGGCCGCTCACGCAGACGCAGGCCGCACCGCTTCGCCAGTCGACCCGAAGGAAAGATAATCCCGAGGCGGCCGTCGCCCATTGCCTTGCGGGTGAAGGCCATCGTCTCGCGCGTCTTGGAATGATTGCGCCTGTCGGGGCGCCATTCCACCGGCGCGATCATGGTGTCGAGCTGCGGCACGACCTTCAGCATGTCCGAGTTGGCGTAGAAGAACAGGTCCGGGCGCAGCGGCGAGAGCAGGTGCCACAGGATGATGCCGTCCGCGATCCCCGTGGGATGGTTGCATACGATGAGCGCGCCGCCGTTACGCGGAATGTTGTCGATGCCCGAGATTTCGACGTCACGGGCAAGCATCTCGCCCATCCGGTCCATGATGGCGGGGCCGGACCAGTCCTCCATCTCGATCGCCAGATCCATCGTGCGATCATAGCTGAGAAGC
The DNA here is from genome assembly GCF_042089775.1 of Palleronia sp. Taxonomy (NCBI): domain Bacteria; kingdom Pseudomonadati; phylum Pseudomonadota; class Alphaproteobacteria; order Rhodobacterales; family Roseobacteraceae; genus Palleronia; species Palleronia sp. Next base: position 19,109 of record NZ_JBELKF010000018.1, on the reverse strand, counting down.
AGGTTCAGAACGCGCCTTGTGGCCTGAACGGCAGGGTTGGGTCGGTCCAGCCAGGCGGCCCGTTCCAGAATCTGCTCGTCGATGCGCTCTTTGATGCCCATGACGGCCCATCCGCGGTTGTTGTCGTCTCCACTATCTGGGCCGGTCAGGTGGGAAAGGCAAGAAATTGGCCGGAACGCACGCTGTCTTGCGCGCGTTCCGGCTGATTTGGATCAGGCCGCGGCGCGGTCGCGATTGCTGGAAACCGCATCCACGATGGCGTTGCAGAAGGCGTCGAGGTCGCCTGGGTTGCGCGAGGTAATCAGATTCCCGGCTTGCGCGACTTCCTCGTCCACGGCCTCGGCACCGGCGTTCTTCAGGTCGGTCCGAATCGATTTGAACGAGGTCAGGCGCTTGCCGCGCACGAGGTCGGCCTCGATCAGCAGCCAGGGCGCGTGGCAGACCGCGGCAAGCGGCTTATCGGTGGCGGCGAAGTCCTTGACCTTCTGCACCACGCTCGCGTCGGCGCGCAGCACGTCGGGGTTGATCTGGCCGCCGGGCAGAACCATCGCGTCATAGGCGGCGACGTCGATATCTTCGATCTTGAGGTCGGCCTTCGTGACATCGCCCCAGTGGTCCTTGTCCCAGCCCTTGATGTCGCTGCCGTCGGGGGTGGCGACGTGGACGGTGGCGCCGGCCTCGGCCAGCTTCTTCTGCGGAGTCGTCAGTTCGACTTGCTCGAACCCGTCGGTGGCGACGATGACGATCTTGGTGTTGTCGATATTGGCCATGAGAATGTCCTCGTATTGGAGTCCTTGGCCCACCTAACCGAAACCGCCGCTGGTGCGTTCCCGCGACATCTTGCCGGGGAGGCGTGCTGCGGCTAGGCCGAGGCCATGACAAATTTCTCCGCCACCCGCGCCCTGTTCGACGTGCCCGAGGGCGTCGCCTACCTCGACGGGAACTCCCTGGGCCCTCTGGTTCGATCCGTGCCCGACCGCGTGGCGCGCGCGGTGCGTGAGGAATGGGGCACGCAGCTGATCCGCGCCTGGAACGATGCGGGCTGGATGGCGATGCCCGACCGGCTGGGCGACCGCATCGCGCCGCTGATCGGTGCGGCGGCGGGGACGCTGACCACGGGTGACACTCTGTCGATCAAGCTGCACCAGGCGCTGTCGGCGGCGCTGACGCTGACCGAACGGCGCGTGATCCTGAGCGATACCGGCAATTTCCCCTCGGACCTTTACATCGCGGACGCTGTGGCGCGGCAGGCCGGAGGGCGGCTGACGAGCGTGGAGCCCGAGGCGGTGGCCGATGCGCTGTCCGAAGAGGTGGGCGTGCTGATGCTGACCGAGGTGGACTACCGGACCGGGCGGCTGCACGACATGGCGGCGCTGACGGCGCGCGCGAAGGCGCTTGGCGTCGTCACCGTCTGGGATCTGGCCCATTCCGCGGGTGCGTTACCGGTGAACATAACGGGCGCCGGTGCGGATTTCGCGGTTGGCTGCAGCTACAAGTACCTCAACGGCGGCCCTGGCGCGCCCGCGTTCATCTACGCCGCGCCGGCGGTGGCGGGGCGGATTGATCCCGCGATCCCGGGTTGGCTGGGTCACGCGGCGCCCTTCGCGTTCGAGCACAGCTACCGCCCGGCCCGCGACGTGGCGCGGTTCCGGGTCGGGACGCCGCCGGTGCTGCAGATGGCCGCGCTGGATGCCGCGATGGATGTTTGGGACGTTGCGGACCTTTCGGACGTGCGGGCGCGCTCGCTGGAGCTAAGCGAGCGGCTGATAGACGGGGTCGAGGCGGCGTGCACCGACCTTGTCCTCGCCTCGCCTCGTGCTGGGAAAGATCGCGGAAGCCAGGTCAGCTTCCGCCACCCCGAGGCTTATCCGATCATGCAGGCGCTCATTGCGCGCGGCGTGGTAGGCGACGTGCGCGCGCCGGACATCCTGCGCTTCGGGGTGACGCCGCTCTATCTCGGCGAGGCCGAGATCGATGCCTGCATCGCCACGTTGGCAGAGGTGATGGACCGGCGGCTGTGGGACGATCCGGCGTATCGGCGGCGGCAGGCTGTTACCTGACAGGCGCAATCTGGCCGGGCGCTTGAACGGCGTGCCGACGCGTGCGAAAAGGCGCACGTTGCCGTCGCGCTCACTGATCGGACCCTCATGCAAATCATCATCTGCGGAGCAGGCCAGGTCGGCTGGCAAATTGCGCGCCACCTGGCGGGCGAGCACAACGACGTCACCATCGTGGACAACAATCCGGACCTCGTGCGCCAGGCGACCGAGGTGCTGGACGTGCAGGGCATCGCGGGCCACGCGAGCTATCCGGACGTGCTAGACCGGGCGGGGGCGCGCGACGCCGACATGATCGTGGCCGCAACCCATTCTGACGAAGTCAACATGGTCACCTGCCAGGTGGCCCATTCTGTTTTTGCCGTCCCACGCAAGATCGCGCGTCTCAGGGCGCAAAGCTACCTCGACGCGATCTACTCCGACCTCTATCGGCGCGATCACCTTCCCATCGACGTGGTCATCAGCCCCGAGCGCGAGGTCGCCGAGGCCGCCCTGCGCCGGCTTGCCGTGCCCGAGGCCTTCGACAACCAGTTCTTTCTGGGCGGCGAGGCGCAGCTTCTGGGCATCCTGCTCGACGAGGCATGCCCGGTGCTGAACACGCCGCTGCGGCAGCTGACCGATCTGTTCTCGACCCTGCGCGCCATCGTCGTGGGCGTGCGTCGGAGTGGCCAGCTCTTCGCGCCCGAGCCGGGGGACCAGCTATTTGCCGGTGACGACATCTACGTGATGACCCACCGCGATGACGCCATGCGCGCGCTCGATATCTTCGGAAAGCAGCCGCGCAAGCAGGAGCGGGTGGTCGTGGTCGGCGGCGGCAACGTGGGCCTCGCCGTGGCGCGCGACCTGGAATCGCGGGCACAGCGGATCCGCGTGAAACTGATCGAGAAGAACCGCCTCGTCGCCGAGCGCGCGGCAGATGCGCTCGACCGGACGATCGTGCTGAACGGCGACGGGCTGAGCCACGAGCTGCTGCGCGAGGCCGCGATCCAGAAGGCGGACTCGATCCTGTGCGTCACCGACGACGACAAGGCGAACCTGCTGACCGCCGTTCGGGCCAAGCAGGAGGGGTGCCGCATGGCGATCTGCCTGGTCAACGACCCCACGCTCGTCGGCATGATGCGGCCCTTGGGGATCGACGCGTCGATCAACCCGCGCTCGACCACCGTCAGTTCGATCCTGCGTCACATCCGCCACGGCCGGGTGCGCGGGGTCTACTCGATCGGCGATGCCGAGGCCGAGGTGATCGAGGCGCAGGTGCTGTCGACCTCGACCATCGCGGGCCAGATGGTGCGCGAGATCGACTTCCCCGAAGGCGCGCTCGTCGGGGCGGTGAAGAAGGGCGACAAGGTCGTCCGGCCCACCGGCACCACCCGCATCGAAGAGGGCGACATCATCGTGATCTTCGCGCTGGCCGCGGACGTGCCGGCGGTGGAGCGACTGTTTCAGGTCGCGATCGACTTCTTCTGATGTGGCGGTCGCTGAAACGGCTGCCGTTCCTCCTCATCCTGCAAGGGCTGGGGGCGGCAGCGATGTTCGTTCCGGCCATCCACGCCTACCGGCTCGACTACATGCACACGGCGCGCTGCTTCTTCTATTCGGGCGCGCTGTTCCTGGTCGTCTTCGTGCTGATGGCGATGGCGTTCGGGGGCCGCGGTCGCGAAGGAACGACGCGAGGCCAACTGATGGGGCTTGTCGGGGCACTGCTCCTGCTGCCGCTCATGCTGGCGGTACCATTTCGCGAGGCGCTGTCGGACAGCCGCATCCTTGCCCCGTGGTTCGAGATGGTCTCGTCCCTTACCACCACCGGGGCAACCCTTTACACCGGCGGCGGGACGCTTCCGCCGTCGCTTCACCTGTGGCGCGCGATGGTCGGCTGGATGGGCGGATTGTTGTTCTGGGTCTCGGCGCTTGCAGTGCTGGCGCCCCTGAGCCTCGGCGGCTTCGAAGTGATCGCGACCGACATCACCGCCGCCGGTCGTGCGGCGCTGCGGGATCGGCAGGCCGGCTGCCCCGGCGAGCGGCTGCGCCGGTATACGGCGCGGCTGGGACCCGTCTATGTCGGCCTGACGATGACGCTGTGGCTTGGCCTCGTCATCACCGGCGTGGCACCGGGGGAGGGGGCGATCCTTGCGATGTCCACCATGGCGACCTCTGGCATCACCTCGGGCGCGTTCACGGGAAACGGATTCCTGTCCGAGCTTCTGGTCTTCGCTTTCCTAGTCTTTGCGATCTCGCGGCTGACCTTCCGCAACGACTACATCACGCGTGAGCGAGGCATCTGGCGCCGCGATCCCGAAATGCGGCTGGCCGTGACGCTGCTGATCGTCGTGCCGGGCTTTCTGTTCACGCGGCATTTCCTGGACGCGATCGAGTCCGAGGGCGACCTTGGTGCCGCCATCGCGGCGCTTTGGGGCGCCTTGTTCATGACCATGTCGTTCCTGACGACGGCGGGTTTCGAAAGCAGCTTCTTCGAAGAAGCACGTTTCTGGTCAGGGCTCGAGACGCCGGGGATCCTGTTCATCGGGCTCAGCCTGATCGGCGGGGGCGTGGCGACGACCGCTGGCGGCGTGAAGCTGCTCCGGGTCTTCGCGCTCTACAAGCACGGCGCACGCGAGATGGAGCGGCTGGTCTTTCCCAGCTCGATCGGGGGCTCCGGCTTCCGGGGCCGAAGACTGCGTCGGGAAGGGGCGTTCGTGGCATGGATCTTCTTCATGCTCTTTGCGCTCACGGTGGCGGTGACGATGGCGGCGCTTGCCTTCGCCGGCGTCGAGTTCGAGGATTCGGTCGTGCTGACCGTCGCGGCCCTGTCGAACAATGGCCCCTTGGCCGAGTTGGGTGCAGAGCAGTCGATCAGCTACGGAAGCCTCTCCAGCGCGGCACAACTGATCCTCGCTTTGGTTATGGTCCTGGGGCGGCTCGAGGCGCTCGCGATCATCGCGCTGTTCAACCAGGACTTCTGGCGCAATTGACAAAGCGGCTTTTTCTTCTGGCGTTTCCTTACCACGATCCTCATACTTGACGCTGACACCTGCGGGTCGTTGATTCTGCGGGCAATAAGAAACGACCTTTTTAAGGGACTGTGTGTCGATGGCCGGAGAAAAGCAGAACCTTCAGGAAACTTTTCTGAATCATGTGCGGAAGACCAAGGTCCCGGTAACGATCTTTCTGATCAACGGTGTGAAGCTTCAGGGCGTCATCACCTGGTTCGACAATTTCTGCGTGTTGCTGCGTCGCGACGGGCAGTCGCAGCTCGTGTTCAAGGGCGCGATCTCGACCATCATGCCGTCGCAGCCGATCCAGCTCTACGAGGGCGACGGACAAGCGTGACTGCGCTGAACCTAATCCCCGCCGAGCGCGTTCGCGCCACATGACGACGAAAGCCTGGGTTCTACACCCCGATATCCAGACCGAGCGTGACCGGCGTGAAGCCGCGCCCGCCTTGGAAGAAGCCATGTCGCTTGCCCATGCCCTGCCGGGGCTCGAAGTCGCGGGCGGCCAGGTCGTACGCCTGCCGCGCGCGCATCCCGGCCACCTGTTCGGCACCGGCAAGATGGACGAGCTGAAGGCGCGCATCGAGGCGGAAGAGATCGGCCTCGTGCTGATCGACGGCCCCGTCTCGCCCGTGCAGCAGCGCAACCTGGAAAAGGCGTGGGGCGTGAAGCTGCTCGACCGGACCGGCCTGATTCTCGAGATCTTCTCGGATCGCGCCCGGACGCGAGAAGGCGTGCTCCAGGTCGAAATGGCGCATCTGAGCTATCAGCGCACACGGCTGGTTCGCGCTTGGACGCACCTTGAGCGTCAGCGCGGCGGCCTTGGATTCGTCGGTGGCCCCGGCGAAACGCAGATCGAGGCCGACCGCCGCGCCATCGACGAGCAGATCGTCCGGCTGAAGAAGCAGCTCGACAAGGTGGTGAAGACCCGCGAACTGCACCGCGCTGCGCGTGCCAAGGTGCCGTTTCCGATCGTCGCGCTGGTCGGTTATACGAACGCTGGAAAGTCTACGCTGTTCAACCGTCTGACGGGGGCAGACGTCATGGCCGAAGACATGCTTTTCGCGACGCTCGATCCGACCATGCGCGCTATCGAGCTGCCGCACGGCAAGCGCGTCATTCTGTCCGACACGGTGGGCTTCATCTCGGACCTGCCGACGCAACTCGTCGCAGCCTTCCGCGCCACGCTCGAAGAAGTGCTGGCGGCGGACCTGATTCTTCATGTGCGCGATGTCAGCCATCCGGGCACCGAAGAGCAGGCCCAGGATGTCGCGCGAATTCTCTCTGATCTGGGGGTGGCTGACGACGTTCCGATGATCGAGGTCTGGAACAAGGTGGACCGCCTGCCCGAGGTGGACCGCGCCACGCTGAACAATCTGGCGGCGCGGCGTGACGAGGTGCAGACACTTTCGGCCCTGACCGGCGAGGGGATGAGCCCGCTACTCGATGCAGTCGAAGAGGCGCTGGATGATGCGCGCAACCGCAAGGAAATCCTCCTGCCGTTCACGGCAGGTCGTCGACGCGCTTGGCTTTATGAGCAAGGGGTGGTCGAGGACGAGACGCAGGAAGAGAACGGCCTGCGCCTGACCGTCAACTGGACCCGCCGGCAAGCTCGGGCATTCCACGACCTTTGAAGCGGGGTCCCGTAAGGGAGACGTCGGCCGTACCCTTTGCTCACCCACCCATTCTGCATACGAAAAGACCCGCTCGCGGCGGGCCTTCTCTAACACATTTCAGGTCGAGCGCGCTTCAGGTGCCCCAGGAGCGGATCGGACCGCAATCCATGTGGACGAAGTTCGACGAGGTGTAGCGGCCGACGCCACCCGCCGCGCAAGCATTGGCGGCGCGGAACATCTGATCGACCGAGCGCGATTTGAGTCGCAGGTCGTTCGCCTGACCCTGCAGGTGACGCGAATTCTTGGCGACGCCCGACGACCGCGCCCGAAGCATCGCGTTGGTCTCGGGGCTGCGGTAGCCCGAGATCAGCATGTAGGGCTCGGTCGTGTCGAGAAGGTTGTGTGCCGCGGCGGTGATGTCGATCGTGCGGGTGTCGATCTCTTTCACCTGGTTGTTCCGCCAGTCGCGCATGAAGAAGTTGATCTCGTTCAGGGCTTCCTTGATGTAGTTGCCCTCGATCCAGTAGATCGTGTCGATGTTCTCACCGGTGCGGCCGTTATACATCCGGATGCGGCGGATGTCGCCGGCGCCGCGCAACAGGCCGAACGCATGAGAGTAGGTCGGTGCCGCTATCACGCTCGTCGCCGCGAAGGCCCCGAGCAGCGTCCGGCGGGTGAGGCCGTTGGTCCCGTTTACCATGATGAGTCGTCCCGTTTACTAGTGAACCTGCATATCGTCTCGCGTTCGCCGCGATGTATGTGCCCCGTCCCCAAGGCCCGCTCTCTATGACACGGGAGCAGGCTCGGAAAAAGGGGCCGCGCGGCAACACTCGGGAAAGTTCCCTGACATTGGCAAAGATTCGCTTAACAAGTGCGTAAGTGAGCCGAGAGCCGCCAAAGCGTTGTTCATGTGTCGGATTTGCAACCGGTCGTCACACAGCTTGATAGATCCCGCCCGGAATCAACTTGCCGGAAATCCCTGGGCTGCCAAAGGGTTGTCATTGGGGATGCAACGTAAGGATTTTCACATGAACGCCGCGATATTCAGGCGTCTGGCGGTGCCGGTCGTCGTCGGATGTTTCGCCATGCCAGCCGCCGTCGTGGCTCAGGTCACGCCCTTCACCCAAGCCATCGCCGTGGCCGCCTCGGGTGATGAGGCTCTCTCCACCTACTACCGCGCGTCCAACTACGAGCCGCTCTGGACTGACGCGGACACCGACGACCGCGCCCGGCGCGAGGCGCTTCTGAGCGCGATCTCGAAGGCTGATCTACATGGCCTTCCCGCGGGACGCTATGATGCCGGGCGCCTGCGCTCCATGATGGGCGATGCGAAAGACGTCCGCGCCCGCGGCAAGCTTGAGGTCGAACTGTCGCGCATCTTTTTGCGGTTTGCGTCCGACATTTCCACCGGCATTCTCGAGCCCACGAAGGTCGTGCCCAAGATCAGGCGCGCCGCGCCCGAGAACAACCGCCTCGACCTGTTGCGGAACCTGTCGTCGGCCCGTCCCCATGCGTTCATGGAAAGCCTGACGCCCGACAGCCTCGAGTACACCCGCCTCGTCCGCGAGCGCCTGCGCCTGGCTGCCGCCGTGCAACAGGGCAGTTGGGGTGAACCGGTCGAGGCCGCGCGCCTCGAAGAGGGCGCGAGCGGTGCCGATGTCGTCCGCCTGGGTGATCGCCTTGCGGCCATGGGCTACCTTGGTCGCTCCGCGACGCAAACCTTCGACGCCGCCATGCGCGAGGCTGTCGAACGCTTCCAGGCCGATCACGGGCTCAAGGTCGATGGCATCGTCGGTGGCAAGACCCGCGACGAGTTGAACGCGTCTCCCGAGGAGCGCCTGGGTTCGATCCTCGTCGCGATGGAGCGTGAGCGTTGGATGAACCGCGATCTGGGCGACCGGCACGTCTGGGTGAACCTGACGGATTTCCGCGCGAAGATCATCGTGGACGGCGAGACCTATTTCGAAACCAAGTCGGTCATCGGGAAGGACATGCCCGACCGCGAGACGCCCGAGTTCTCGGACACCATGGAGCACATGGTGATCAACCCGTACTGGTACGTCCCGCGGTCGATCATCGTGAACGAGTATCTGCCGGGCCTGCGCCGCAACCCTTACGCACATGGCCAGCTTGAGGTCATCAATTCGCGCGGACAGGTGGTCAATCGCGGCAGGGGCTTCTCGAACTATTCGTCGCGCACCTTTCCGTTCTCGATGCGCCAGCCGCCGGGGCCGCAAAACGCCCTGGGTCGCGTGAAGTTCATGTTCCCCAATAAGTACAACATCTACCTCCACGATACGCCGGCGCAGAGCCTGTTCCAGCAGGAGGTCCGGGCCTTCAGTCACGGCTGCATACGGCTGGACGACCCTTATGAGTTTGCCGAAGCATTGTTGCGGCTCGATGGCGTTTTGGACCCAATGGGAATGTTACAAAAGTACCTGAACTCGGGCAACAATACCCGCGTCGGCTTGGTAGAACCGCTGCCGGTACACCTTGTCTACCGCACTGCGATCGCGAAGCCGGGCGGCGGGGTCGAGTATCGCGGCGACATCTATGGCCGCGACGCCCTGATCCTCGACGCGCTGCGCACCGAAGGCGTGGAACTGCCGCAAAGGTCGCTGCGGGTAGCCTCGGCCGCACAGTGAAGCTAGGGTCGCCTCCGCGCGTACAGGCGGAGGCGACATTGACGCACAGGACAGACAAGATTGCGGTGGCGCTGTCGGCCCGGCTGGAAGGCGACGGCGCCGTTTCCGTTTCTGGCGCGGCCGAACCTGCCGATGCAGGACCTGACGATATCGCGCTCGCCATGCAGCCTGCCTATGCCGAACGCCTGTCCGAGGGGCAGGCCCGGGTCGCAATCCTGTGGGAGGGGGCCGACTGGCGGGCCATGGGCCTCGAGGCGGCGCTATTCGTGCAGCGGCCGCGGCTGGCGATGGCGCACCTGACGTCGATCCTCGACCCGGGCCCCGAGATTGCTCCCGGCATCCATCCGGGCGCGATCGTCGACCCCACGGCCGAGATCGGCGAGGGCGCGGCGATCGGCCCCTTCGTCATGATCGGCCGGGACGTCCGGATCGGAGCACGTGCGCGAATCGCGAGTCATGTTTCCGTCGCCGAAGGGGCGAGGATAGGTGACGACGCGCTCTTGATGAACGGGGTCCGGATTGGGGCGCGGGTGGTGATCGGCGACCGGGTTATTCTCCAGCCCGGCGCGGTAATCGGTGCCGACGGCCTGTCCTTCGTCACGCCCGAGACCTCGGGCGTGGAGAAAGCGCGCAAGAATCTTGGCGATCAAGGCGATATCAGGGCGCAAAGCTGGACACGGATCCACTCTCTCGGGACTGTCGTGATTGGTGACGACTGCGAGTTCGGAGCCAATGCGGCCGTCGATCGCGGCACGATCCGCGCGACGCGCATCGGCAACGGGTGCAAGTTCGACAACCTCGTTCACATTGCGCACAACGTCGTCATGGGGAACGACTGCCTGCTTGCCGCGCAGACCGGGATAGCAGGATCGACCGTCGTAGGCGACCGCGTGGTCTGCGGCGGTCAGACCGGGATCGCGGACAACCTGAGCATCGGGTCGGACGTGATCCTGACCGGCGCCACGAAGGTCCTGTCGAACGTGCCTTCGGGCCGGGTGATGATGGGCTATCCGGCGGTGCGAATGGATCAGCACGTGGATATGTACAAAGCCCTGCGGCGGCTGCCGCGGTTGCTTCGTGATGTCGCTGCATCCAAGAAACAGGTTCCAAAACAGGGCGAGGATCATTAAACCCCTGAAACGAAAAACGGGCGCGGGGAACCCATGGCAGACGACGTCAAGGACAAGGTCATCCGCATCATCGCCGAGCAGGCCATGCTCGAGCCGTCTGATATCGAGATGACCCAGAGCCTTCAGGATATCGGCATCGACTCGCTTGGCCTGGTCGAGAGCATCTTCGCCATTGAGGAAGAATTCGACATCCAGGTGCCGTTCAACGCGAACGAGCCCGAGGCGGGCGATTTTGATATCTCTTCCGTCGCGGCCATCGTTGGTGCGGTCGAGGGGCTGGTGGCGGCGCAGAAGTCGTGAAGCGCGTCGTCATCACGGGCGCGGGCACGATCAACGCGATCGGCCAATCGGTCCCCGAGACGATGGAGGCCATGGCAGAAGGACGCTGCGGCATCGGTCCGCTCGACATCCGCGATGTGGACCGCCTGACCGTGCAGATCGGTGCGCAGGTCAAGGGGTACGACGAGCAGGAGCGCTTCAACCGCCAGCAGATCGCGCTCTACGACCGGTTCACCCAGTTCGCGCTGATCGCGGCCGGAGAGGCCGTCGCGCAGGCGGGAATCGAGTTTCAGGGTGAGTTGTCGCAGCGTTCGGGCGTCGTCATGGGCACCTCGGGCGGCGGCCTGACCACTCAAGATGAAAACTACCGCGCTGTCTACGAGGAGGGAAAGAATCGCGTCCATCCCTTCGTCATCCCGAAGCTGATGAACAACGCCGCAGCCAGCCACATCTCCATGCGGTTCAACCTGCAGGGTCCCAGCTTCACGGTGGCCACTGCCTGTGCCTCCTCGAACCACGCGATGGGGCAGGCTTTCGCCATGATCCGCTCGGGACTGGCGGACGCGATGGTCACCGGCGGCACCGAGTCCATGCTGTGCTTTGGCGGCGTCAAGGCTTGGGAAGGCCTGCGCGTCATGTCCAAGGAAGCCTGCCGCCCTTTCTCGGCCACCCGCAACGGGATGGTCCAGGGTGAGGGCGCAGGCATGTTCGTGTTCGAAGAGCTTGAACACGCCAAGGCCCGCGGCGCGAACATCCTGGTCGAGGTGGTGGGGTTCGCCATGTCCTCGGACGCGGCCGATATCGTGATGCCCTCCACGAAGGGCGCCGCGCGGGCCATTGCAGGGGCGTTGAAGGACGGGCGGATCGACCTGGACGCGGTCGGCTACATCAACGCCCACGGCACCGGCACTGCGGCAAACGACAAGACAGAATGTGCTGCTGTCGCCGACGTGTTCGGCCATCACGCCAACGATCTGATGATTTCGTCTACCAAGTCGATGCACGGTCACCTCATTGGCGGCACCGGTGCGGTCGAGCTTCTGGCCTGCATCATGGCGCTGCGAGACGGCATCATCGCGCCCACCATCGGCTACGAAGAACCCGACCCGGAATGTGCGCTCGATGTCGTCCCGAACGAGGCGCGCGAGGCCGAGGTGGACGTGGTGCTGTCCAACGCCTTCGCCTTCGGCGGTCTCAATGCCGTGTTGGCGCTGAAGCGTTTCGCGGTGTGACTCAGGTAACGCGGCGGTAACGGGCCCAGCCGACGAACAGCCCGAGTGCGCAGATCAGCGACAGGAAGTAGCCGACCGGCACGAGCCATTCGGGAAAGACGCCAGGCGCTTCGGCCGCCTCGTTCGCGCCGAGGAACTGTTGCAGCCCCAGGATCACCAGCCCAACGATCAGGATGGCGGTGCATGCGAGCATGGTTCGCATGAGAATCCTCCGTAATCCGACAACGTTGAAACCCATTGCGGCGGCTTTGGGTGCCGTGGCGCGTGGCCATCTCACGGAGCGTAGTCAAAGAAAAAGGGCCGAGGACGCCGCCCCGGCCCTGTCCCGCATTCGTCTGAAAGGATTACTCGGCGGGAGTGGCCTCTTGCACCGCCCCATATCCGGCGGTGAAGCCGGACAGCGAGATCGTCAGGTCGATCTGCTGGTCGGGGGCCGCGGCGGGACGGATCACCATGGTTGCGTTGGCGCCGCGCTTGAATTGTTCGACCTCGGCCTGGGTGAAGCCGACGCGGGAGATGCAGCCCTGTTGCGTGCAGAACTCGAAGGGGTAGCGGCGGGCTTGGTTGCCGTCCACCGTCAGGGTGATGCCGGCGGGCAGGAGCGTCTCAAGCGGGGTGACAATGGTCGCGCCCGCGGTGGCCTCGCGGCCTTCGGGCAACGGGAAGATGCTAATCTCGGCGACCGAGTTGCCGTTCTCATCCTGAAGCAGCTGGTAGAGCTGGCACGGATCGTTGCCTTCGGCCGCGCGCGCGCAGCGCTGCTGCCAGTCGCCGAACTCCTCGGCGGTGTAGGTTGTGCCGGGGGCATTTCCGGCCGTGCCGGTCTCTGCGCCTTCGCCTTCGGCGGGGGCGCCCATGCTCAGATCATCCGCCTCGGGGGCCGCGGTCATGGCCTCGCCCGTGTCCTGCGCCCCGGACGTGTCGGCGGACTCGTTCTCTTGCGCGAAAGCCGGCCCGGACAGGGCGACGAGCGCGGCAAAAGAGAGCGTCTTGAGAAAGTGGGACATGTCGCTTCCATAACTGCCGTTAGAACCGAGCGCGGGTTTAACAGGTCGGATCGGGCGTGTCAGGCCCGATTTCCAGAGCCGGTCGAGACATGGAAAAAGGCCCCGGGAAGGGGCCTTTTCAAGATCTTATCTCCCTGGCGGACTGGCCAGCTTTTATGATTGGCTCGGACGCTAGGAGGTAATCGCGAAACCGTCAACAGGGAAAATGGCAGCTTTCCGCGCAGCGTCAGCAGGAGCGGTGGAAGCTTAAAAAGACCGTGCCCGACGGGCACGGCCAGTCCAACAGGGAGGACCCATGGAAACGATCACCGCTCCATCGGAGAGTCCGTTCTGGCACGGAAAGGTTACGGTACTATTGTCACGATCGAAGCGTCGCATCGATTTCACGGCGCGCCCCAGCGTGGAGACCGTCATGAGCGTCAAGGATCGCATCCGCCTTCATGAGGTCGAGATCCTGTCGGATGCGCACTACACGCTGCGCCGGGCGCGCTTCGCGTGGCGGGGCAGGGACGGGCGGTGGCAGGACCGGACGCGCGAGAGCTTCGACCGGGGCGATTCCTGTGCGGCGCTGCTTTACGACCCGGCGCGGGAAACGGTGATCCTTGTCCGGCAGTTCCGTTGGTCGGCCTACGAGAACGGGCACGACGGCCTGCTGCTCGAGGTTCCGGCGGGGCTGCTCGAAGGAGCCAATCCGGCCAATCGGATGCGTGCCGAGATCGAAGAAGAGACCGGCTACCGCGTGGCAAAAGTCGACTTTCTGTACGACGTCTTCACCAGCCCCGGCGCAGTGACCGAGCGGGTCCACTGTTTCGCAGCCCGCTATATCCCCGACGATTGGACTGGCCCCGGCGGAGGGCTTTCAAGCGAAAGCGAGGACATCGAAGTGGTCGAGCTGTCGCTGACAGAGGCGCTCGACATGGTGCAGCGCGGCGAGATCAGAGACGCGAAGACGGTCATGCTGCTCCAGCACGCCCGCCTCGCGCTCATGCCCGCCGCGACGTAGCACGGGATGAAGTTCACTCGGGCGTCGCGGGTCTGAGGGTGGTGACGCCAACCGCGCCGGCGCGGGCCAGGTCGGGATCGAGCGTCATCGGGATGTATTCGCCGCGCCGCCACAGCTCGCTCAGGTCGTCGTAGTGGCTGGACAGCGGATGCCCCGATTGACCGGTCGAGATGATGAAGACCGACGATTCCGGATCGGCAAAGTCGTAGATCCCCCGGTAGCCGGCCCCGTGCACATTCAGGAACGGGTTGGGCGCTGTGCCCTTGGTGCGGCCGCGCAGCAAGGTGTTGTCGCCACCGCTGGTGGACTGGCGGATGTTGACGATCCAGCCAAGGCCCGGGGCACCGCCGAGCACCGGATGCTCGTGCAACGCCTCGTGTGCGTTGCCCCAGCGGAGCGACTCGAGCCCACGGCCATACGTCTCGGTGATCCAGATCAGCGCTTCGTCGAGCGCCTGCCGCGCAACCTCGGCGCAATCCTCGACCCGCGCGGACTGCACCACGTCGCACCACTCCGCGGCGCCGTCGACATTTCGGTAGACCCGCTCGATGAACAGTGGCTCGACATGGGTGAACTCGTCGGCCAGTGGACCCAGTTCGTCGCGGATCAGCCGGTCCTGAAGCTCGCGCATCCAAGCGGCGTAGATCAGCGGTTCAGGCAGATGTTCGTTCATCTCGCCATTCCAGCTGGCCAGTAGCGCCAGCGCGCGCTGGCGCAGGCGTTCGGGCGTGCCATTCGGCGCGGCCTCGCCGGTGTACCACAGCTCGGCGCCGACGAGCGGCAGAAGCGACCGTGCGGTGGGGCTGACGGTATCGAGCTGCGCCTCCATGAAGCTCTCGCGGGTGTGGACCTCGCGGCCCTGCATCAGGCGCTGCCAACGTTGTACCCGCTGCGTGTCGCCCCAGGAATACGAGACGTGGAGCGGGAAGGGGCGTTCGATGACCTTGTTGTTGGTGTTGCCCAGAATGCCGCCGTCGGGGTTAACGAATTCCGGATTCTGCGAATAGGGCAGCATCCCGTCCCAGCGATTCTCGGCGATCCAGCCGGGTGTGGGCAGGCGCCCCTTGGACTGGTGGCCGTCACGACGGCGGGGCAGGGCGCCGATGGTCTTCATCGCAATGCTCTCGCGGTCGACTACGGTCAGGTTCTGCGACGGAGCGATATAGCTTTCGGACGCCTCCAGCGCTTCCTGGACCGAAGCGGCCTTCATCAGGTTCATCGCCGCCGTCATCGACGTGTCCTTGTCGGTCAACATCGTCCACGCAAGCGAGGCAACGTGACCGGGAGGGGTGATCGTGCCCAGGTTCCAATGCCGGCCGGGCAGGATTGGCCCATTTTCGGACCAGCGGAGCGTCAGCGTCACGTCGGCGCCGTCCTTGATCTCGACGATCGAGGTGCGGGTGCGCATGGGCTTGAAACCTTCGGGTGTCAGCACCTCGGACGGGTTCTCGGGGTTCAGCCGTTCTATATGCACATCCTGATCGTCGGCATAGGACGAGGTCAGGCCCCAGCCGATGTCGTTCGACCGGCCGACGAGGATCACGGGCATCCCCGGGATGGTGCCGCCGATGACGCCGCCGGATTCCAGCTCGATCCGGGCGAGATACCAGACCGAGGGGGCGGTGAGGCCCAGATGCGGGTCGTTCGCCAGAAGCGTCGCTCCGCTGGCCGAGCGTGAGGGCGCTGCCGCCCACACATTCGAGGCGCCTCCCATGCCGCGGGGTGCGAGCGGTGACAGCGGATCGTCCAGAGGCTCGATCGCGGCATAGCGGATGTCCTCCGTGCCGGGGACGAGGCTGGCATAATCCGGAAGGGCCGCGATGGCCGGCCCAGGGATGTCGGGCATGATGTCGGCCAGCCGCGATTCGTCCTCGAGAGCGAGCGAGACGCGGGCGCGCAGAACTTCCTCGGTCACGTGGGACGACAGCTGCAAACCCAGCAGCTTGATGATCGCGAGGCTATCGGCCGGTTGCCACGGCGCGATCTCGGGCGAGAACAGCCAAAACTCGGGCGCGCCGCGGCCGCGGGCGCCTTCGTTGATCTGCGCGAGCCACGCGTTCACGCCGGCCGAATAAGCCTCAAGCGCCTCTTTCGTCGCGTCGTCCTGCACGTCGATCGAGGCGCGTGCGAGGTTGTAGAGGTCGAGCCTGCGCATCAGTTCGTCGGTGCGGGTCGTGCGAGTGCCGAAGAGCTCGGACAGGCGGCCCTGCGCGGTACGGCGCAGCAGCGTCATCTGCCACAGCCGGTCCTGCGCGTGCGCAAAGCCGAGGCCGAAGAACACGTCGGCGTCCGTGTCGCCGAAGATATGGGGCACGTTCTGGGTGTTGCGCACGATCTCGACAGGGGCGGTCACGCCCTCGACCGTGAAGCGCCCCTCGTAGTCGGGGATCGAGCGCGACAGGAACAGGTAGCCCAGGACGACCGACACGATGGCAAGCACGGCGAGGCCGATGAAGATCCGGACGAGCCAGCGAAACAGAGAAACCATGAAAACCTCGAAGCCGCGCCGGTTGACCGGCAGGGGGTCTGCGTTAGGACAACCGCTTAGACAATCGGCGGGCGGAGGTGAAGGCATGGCACAGGTAGCATTTCTGGGATTGGGCGTGATGGGCTATCCCATGGCCGGCCATCTGAAGGCGGCGGGACACGAGGTGACGATCTATAATCGCACCACCTCGAAAGCCGACGCCTGGGTGGCGGAACATGGCGGTTCGTGTGCCGAAACACCCTCTGCCGCGGTTAAAGGGGCGGAATTCGTCTTTACCTGCGTCGGCAACGACGACGACCTGCGCGAGATCTCCACCGGCGCCGATGGGGTCTTCGGCGGCATGTCCGAGGGTGCGATCTTCGTCGATCACACCACCGTGTCGGCCATGGTCACGCGTGAACTGGCCGGGATCGCCGCCGAGAAGGGGATCGGCTATGTCGACGCCCCGATCTCGGGCGGGCAGGCTGGGGCCGAGGGCGGCAGGCTGTCGGTCATGTGTGGCGGCGACGCTGCACACTATGACCGGGCCGAGCCCATCATGACGGCCTATTCCAAGATCTGCCGACGGATCGGCGAGGTCGGCGCGGGCCAGACCACCAAGATGTGCAACCAGATCGCCATCGCCGGGCTGGTGCAGGGGTTGAGCGAGGCGCTCCATTTCGCCGAGAAGTCCGGCCTCGACGGTCGTGCGGTGGTCGAGGTGATCAGCCAGGGCGCCGCGGGCTCGTGGCAGATGGAGAACCGCTACGAGACGATGCTCGACGGAGAATTCGACCATGGATTCGCCATCGATTGGATGCGCAAGGACCTGAACATCTGCCTGACCACGGGCGACGAAATCGGCGCTTCGCTACCGGTCACCGCGCTGGTCGACCAGTTCTACAAGGACGTGCAGAACATGGGCGGCGGGCGGTGGGATACGTCGGCTCTGATTGCACGGCTGAGGAAGCTTGCTTGAAGGCGGTCGTCGCGCTTCTTGCGCTTCTCGCGGCGCCTGTCGCGGCTCAGGACCTGACGCCGCTCGAGGGGCCGGGAGTGGCTGCCCTCATGCGCCACGCCATTGCATCAGGAACGAGCGATCCCGAAGCGTTCGAGATCGACGACTGCGCGACCCAGCGCACCCTGAGCGACACCGGTGAGGAGCAGGCGCGCAAGATCGCGCGCACCCTGCACGAGGCGGGGATCGAGTTCGACCAGGTCTGGTCGAGCCTGTGGTGCCGCGCCTTCAGCACTGCGGAACTGCTGGACGTGGGCGAGGTCGTGCCGTTCCCGCCGCTCAACTCGTTCTTCGACGGGCGGGGCGACAGGGCACGGCAGACCCGTGACGTGCTTCAGGCGCTGGACAAGCTGGACGAGGATGCGCGCGTGCTCCTCGTCACGCACCAGGTGAACATCACCGAGCTGACGGGGATCTTCCCAGGGTCGGGCGAGATCATCGGAGCACGACGCACCGAGGACGGGCTTGAGGTCGTCGGCCGGGTCGCGATCGGTCCCTAGGCGCGGTCAGCGCATCCAGAGGTTGTTGGCCTTCAGGCGGTTGCGGATCGCCTGCTCCTTCCGGGGCAGGTCGTCGCGGTCGAACAGCGTACGAGCCTTGGCGCCCTTGTTCTGCAGGATGAACCGCTTGAAGGGCTCGTACTCCTTCAGGACCTTCTTGACGCGGTTCTCAGACATGACGCCCTCGGCCGCGGCGATGGCCTCGTCGCGCTCACGGGCGTAGAGCAGCGGCAAGGTACGGTAGTGCGTCGTCACCTCTCCATCGAGCCCGTCGAGTTCCGGGCCGGGCCGATCGCCACCGAATGAGTGGATCACGAGCGGCAGGGCGACCTGGTCGAGCCAGGGGTCGACGCTCTGCAACGCGACCGCGTCGGGTGGATCGTCGCGGATCGCGGTCGCGTAGTCGAGAAACCTGCGCCCGAACTCCGGTCCGCACCGACCGAAGAACCAGCCTGCGTTGAAATAGAGATACCTCTCCCAATGCTCATCGGGCTGCGAGAGGTCGAGCGAGTTGTCGACGTCCAGTCCGAAGCGATCGTAGAGCGACCGCCAGATTTCGGTGTAGCCGGGGCCGTAGAGTTCGAGCTGCGGCCACGTCCCCTCGCGCCGCATGGAAGCCGCCGGGCGATCGAAATCGAAGGCCAGGGCGGAAAGGCGGCCGTGGACCAGCGTATCGCTGTCGAAGAAGAGGAAGGGCCGGGCCGGGTCGAGGGCCAGCAGCCCTTCGATCTTGTTGCCGTATGGGTATGCGGCACCGAAGACGGGCGTCTCGAAGGGGCGGATCTCGGCGCGCAGCTCGTTCGTCAGCAGATCGCGCAGGGGCGGTGCCAGACGCGGGTCGTCGGGCCAGGAGGCGCCCGGTTGTGGTTCCAGCACGACCAGCCGTCCACCGAAATCGGGATCGGCGCGGCGCAGCGATGCGGCGAAGAGTGCGGCCTCGTACCCGATCCGGCCGGCTTGGCCCACGATGGCGATGTCGAACGATGCGGTCACTTGAGGCCTGCCCATGTTTGGCGGGCGCTTAGCATGCTGCGGCTGAACACGCCACGGGCGGGATGCCGTCAACATCACGCGGCCCCGAAAGGGGGGGGTTACGCTACTTCGGAAGGAAAATGGTGGGCGACCCTGGAATCGAACCAGGCGTGCGTCTCCGCGAGGGAGTTAC
>NZ_JBELKF010000017.1:0-55352 GCF_042089775.1 Palleronia sp. | reverse complement strand
GTCGCAGGTGGTCAAGATGGTTGTGCTGCAGGGCAAGAACTACGACCCGGCCGAGGGGAACCACGAGTTCACAGATTGGGATCATCTGCGGCGTGTGGTCGGCGATTTCACCGGCGCGGTGGCTCCGGCCTGACCGAGGCCAGATGCGAAAGCGGTCCGTCGCGCGACGGGCCGCGTGTGTCAGCGATGCGCTTGCGGCGCGGGTGCCTCGTCATGCAGATCGCTGAGGGCGCGCGCCTGGTCCCCGTCGGGGTCTTCGTACTGACCGGCACGCAGGCTCCAGACGAAGGCGGTGAGGCCCAAAAGGCCGAGCGTCACCGACACCGGGATGAGAAAGGCGAGGACGTTCATCGAAACCTCCTGACCGCATTGAGCGTGACCGTGATCGACGACAGCGACATGGCGATCGCCGCGGCGAAGGGGGTGGCAAAGCCGGCCATCGCGAGCGGCACCGACACCACGTTGTAGAGAGCGGCCAGCGCGATGTTCTGGCGCATCCGCGCCATCGCCGTGCGCGCCGTGGCCAGCGTCTGCGGCACCCCGTCGAGTCCGCCGCTGAGCAGGATGACGTCGGCTGCGGACCGCGCGGCGTCGAGCGCGGAGCCGGGGGACATGCCGGCATGTGCCGAGGCCAGTCCTCCGGTGTCGTTCAGCCCGTCGCCGACCATCAGGACGTGCCGGCCCTCGTTGGCGCGGCGGTCGAGCCACGCGACCTTGTCCTCGGGCGAAAGGCGCGCCTCGGCCTCGTCGATGCCGGCGCGGGCGGCAATCTCGGCCACCGGGCGCGCGCCGTCGCCAGACAGAAGCGCCGTGGCATAGCCGGTGCGGTGCAGTGCCTCGATCGCGCCTGTCGCCTCGGGGCGCAGGGTTTCGCGCGTGCGGAACGGCACCGGCGCCTCGCCCTCGATCACGAGCCAAGCCGATGCGTCGCCCGCAGCACCACCGGCCCAGCCTTCGCGGCCAAGGCGCACGCGGCGGTTGTCCAACAGGCCCTCGACCCCCTGGCCGGGATGCTCGGTGGTGTCGGTCACCGGGGCAGGGGTAATGCCGCGCGCTTCGGCGGCGGCGAGAATGGCGCGTGACAGCGGGTGTTTGGACGCCTGCGCCAGCCCGGCCGCAACGGCGAGTGCGCGGTCGTCCGGCAACTCGGCAAGGGCCGGGGTGCCGGTGGTCAGGGTGCCGGTCTTGTCGAAGGCCACCGTGTCGATCTCGGACAAGCGTTCGAGCGCGGTGTCGGACTTCACGAGGATGCCGCCCCGGAACAGGCGTGCCGTGGCAACGGTCGAGACGGCCGGAACCGCAAGTCCCAGCGCGCAGGGGCAGGTGATGACGAGGACCGAGATCCCGACGTCGAGCGACCGCCAGAAGTCGCCCGTCAGGCCGAGCCAGCCCAGGAACGTCGCGGCGCCGAGGATGTGGACGAGCGGCGCGTAGATCTGTGCGGCGCGGTCGGCGATCCCGGCATAGCGGGTCCGCTGGCTTTCGGCCGTGGCGACGAGTTCCGCCATGCGCGCAAGCGCCGTGTCGCGGCCGGCGCGGTCGACGCGGATCGTGAGGACGCCGGTCAGGCAGGTCTCGCCACTGGTGACGGTGTCGCCGATGCCGGCAGCCTCGGGAAGGCTTTCGCCGGTCAGGGCCGAGCGGTCCATGTCGCTGCGGCCCGAGACGATGGTGCCGTCGGCGGGCAGCCGGTCGCCGGGGCGGACGCGGATCAGGTCTCCGGGGGCGAGGGCTTCGGCGGCCACCACCGTCTCGTGCGCGCCATCGAGGCGCACCGCCTGCGGGGCTTCGAGCGCGGCGAGGTCTGCGGCGGCCGAACGGGCGGCGGCGCGGCCGGCCCGGTCGAGGTAGCGCCCGATCAGCAGGAAGAAGGTCAGCGCGAGCGCGGCGTCGAACCACCCGGCGCGGTCGCTGTAGCCGAAAGCCGCGGCCAGCGATGCCGCGCAGGCAAGGATGATCGCCAGCGAGATCGGCACGTCCATATTCAGGCGCCGCACCGACAGGCCGCTCCAGGCCGAGGCGAAGAAGGGCTGTGCGGCATAGGCCACCGCGGGAATCGCGATTGCGGCCGAGATCAGGTGGAAGAGCTGCGCCGTGACGCCGGCGGCCCCGCTCCAGACCGCGACGGAGAGGAGCATGACGTTCATCATGGCAAAGCCCGCGACCCCGATCCGGGTCAGCAGGTCGCGTCGCGTGGTATCCTCGGGGCCGAGGCGCCCGGTGTCGAGCCGCTCAGCCCGGTGACCGGCCTGCGCGAGGGCGGTGATGAGGCTGTCCGTGCCGGCCCCCGGAGCGGTCACGAAGACCCGCTTGCGGGTCAGGTTGACCCGCGCCGCCTGCACCTGGGGCAGCGCCGAAAGGGTGCTTTCGACCGACGAGATGCAGAGGGCGCAGTGGATGTCGGGCAGGTGCAGCACATGGGTCGGCTCGGTCGCCGTGACGGGCGAGTCAGGCAGGGGGGCTGCCGCGCAGGCGGGGCAGGCGGCGGTCATCCCTGCACCCGGAACTCGACCGCCTTCTGGAACAGCGTTCCGTCGGGCGCGTGACCTTCGAGGTCGAGCCGCCAGAGGCCCGGCGCGAGGTCGAGCGGCACCGCGCCTCGCGTCAGGTCGAGGTCGAGGTCGTCGCGCGCCTCGGTCGGGCGCCCGATATGCGCAGAGATCGAATCCACCGGGGCCGGCGCGCCGTCACGGTCCAGGATCGCGACATTCAGGACACCGTCGGCGTAGCCCGCCTCGATCCGCCAGCCGAGCGCCTCCTGCGCGTTGCGGCGGGCGTCGAAGGACTGGCTGGCGACGTAGGAGTTGGCGACCTCGAGGCCCGGGAAGGTGCGCACGGCGTTGGTGGCCAGCGCCACGTTCACCGCAATGATGATGCCGAAGCCGCTGACAAAGATCGCGGCGACGTGGCGGCCCGTGAGCTCGGTCATTCGTTTTCCCTTCCGTTGAAGGAGGTGTCCACATGGGCGCGTTCGCCGCTGATCGTATCCTCGACCCAGAGGCGGAGCGCAGTCCGTTCATCCGTCGCGATCCCGGATTCAGGCGGTGCGGTCAGGTAGACGCGGACCCGTTCCTGCGCGTCCGCGGGCACTTCGACTACATTGCCGTCGCGGTTCTCGATGGCGAGGGCGACGTCGGTGGCCGCGGGGCCGGGGGCGAGCCGGAAGGGCCGCGCCTCGCCGTGCTTGTTGCGAAGCCGTACGTCATAGGCGTTGCGGATGCTGCCATCGGCAAGCGTGACGAAGGTGGGATTGCGGATCGGCGCGACGGTCATCTCGATCTCGGGGCGGATGAACAGCGCGAAGAGCAGGCCGACGCCCACGGCTGCCCAGGTGGCGAAATAGGCTATGTTGCGCGGACGCATGACGTGCCGCCATGCAGGGGCCGGAGCACCTCCGGCGGCCTCGCGCGGGGCATCGGACAGCGCCACGTAGTCGATCAGCCCGCGTGGGCGGCCGATCTTCTCCATCACCTGGTCGCATGCGTCGATGCAGAGCGCGCAGGTGATGCACGCCATCTGCTGCCCGTCGCGGATGTCGATCCCCATGGGGCAGACATTGACGCAGGCATTGCAGTCGATGCAATCGCCGGGGCCTGTGAGCGGAGCGGCCTTGGCGGCGGGAGCGCCGGGCATCGGGATGATGGGCGAGCGGCCGCCGATCTGCGGCCCGGCCACGCGCAGGTCGGCGGCGGCCTCGCGGCGGCGCAGGCCCTTGCCGCGCGGTTCGCCCCGCCAGTCGCGATAGGCGACGGTCAGGGTGTTGTCGTCCATCATGGCGCCCTGGATGCGCGGCCAGGGGCACATGTAGATGCAGACCTGTTCCCGCATGAAGCCGCCGAAGACGAAGGTGGTGGCGGTCAGGAGGCCGATCGTCGCATAGGCCACGCCGGGTGCGTCGAGGGTGACGAAATCGCGGGCCAGCGTCGGCGCATCGGTGAAGTAGAACACCCACGCGCCGCCAGTCGCCACGGCAATCAGGAGCCACAGCGCCCAGGTGGCGGACTTCAACCGGACCTTGCGGGCGGACCAAGCCTCCTTGTGGAGGCGCAGGCGCGCGTTGCGGTCACCCTGCACCCAGCGTTCCACCACGAGGAAGAGGTCGGTCCAGACGGTCTGCGGGCAGGTATATCCGCACCAGACCCGTCCCAAGGCCGATGTGAAGAGAAACAGGCCGAGGCCCGCCATGACCAGAAGGCCCGCGACGAAGTAGAATTCGTGGGGCCAGATCTCGATCCAGAAGAAGTAGAAGCGCCGGTTCGCGAGGTCGATCATCACGGCCTGGTCGGGCATGTTCGGCCCGCGGTCCCAGCGCAGCCACGGGGTCAGGTAGTAGATCGCCAGCGTTGCCGCCATGATCCACCACTTCATCCGGCGAAAGAAGCCGGACACGCGGCGCGGGAAGATCGGTTCGCGCGCCGCATAAAGGGATGTCGTCTGTTCGGACATGAGAGGACTTTCCTGTTCGCGCGTGTCTTCTGTCACCTTCGCGGGTCCGGAGCCTTGACGTGGATCAATCGCCCCGTGCTGTGATGGGCGCAGCCGGGGAGGGCGACGATGGTGACGATCCGCAGGGGAGAGGCGCGCGACGTGGCCGCGGTGCAGGCAATCGCGACGCGAGCGTTCGGCGGCCACGTTGCCGCGATCGGACGCCGGCCGGCGCCGATGGAGGCTGACTACGCCGTGCTGGTGGCGCTGGGCGAGGTGCTGGTCGTCGGGTCACCGCGTATCGAAGGTCTTGCAGTCCGGCGCTTTGACGGTGGTCGGGTCCTGGTCGAGATCGTGGCGGTAGAGCCGGACGCGGCGGGGCAGGGCCTTGGGCGGGCGCTGGTGGCGCGGTGCGAGGACGAGGGGCGGCAGCGAGGGTGCACCGTCGCGGCCCTCTATACCAACGCGAAGATGGAGGCGAACCTGCGGATCTGGCCGCGCCTCGGCTATGTCGAGGTCGCGCGCCGGGTCGAGGACGGATTTGACCGGGTGTTCTACGAGAAGCGGCTGGAATGAAGATGGGGCGGCGCCCTTTCAGACGCCGCCCCTGACAGGCCCTCCGCTCATGCGCGAACAGGGATGCGACCGGCCTTACTCGGAAACGTTCTCCTCGAAGGGGACCTCGTCGGGGTCCGAAGGGGCGGCGTCGGTCGCACCGGCGCCTCAGGGCACGTCGTTCTCGCCCACCGTCGGCTCACCGCCGCCGAGGCTGTGGACATAGGTGGCGACGGCGCGGACCTCGGCCTCGGACAGGCGCTCGCCCCATGCCGGCATGACGCCGAACGGCCCCTTCGAAATGACCTCGTTCAGTTGCGCGTCGGAGTCGCCATAGAGCCAGATCGCGTCGGTCAGGTTCGGCGCGCCCATCGTGCGGTCGCCCTTCGCATCGGCGCCGTGGCAGGCCGAGCAGTTCATCTCGAACAGCTCTCCGCCCGGTCCGGCGAGAGGATCGGCGCCCTCGGGCAGGGACTGCACGTGATCGACGAGGGTCGAGATCTGGTCGTTCTCGAGCATGTCTCCGAAGGCTGGCATCTGGCTGTAGCGGGCTTCCGGATCGGTCTCGTTGCGGATGCCGTGGCGGACCGTATAGGCGATGTCGTCGATCGTGCCGCCCCAGAGCCACTCGTCGTCCAGGAGGTTCGGATAGCCCTTGGCCCCCGCCGCGCCCGAGCCGTGGCACTGCGAGCAGTTGGTGCGGAACACCGCCCCGCCGGCATTGGTGGCGAAGGCGAAGAGCTCTTCGTTGCGGTCGATGGCGTGCAGGTCGGTGTTCACCAGCGAGGCGCGCATCGCGGCCTGGCTTGCATCAACCTCGGCGATGGCTGCCGCGACGTCGCTGCGCGTGGACCAGCCGAAAACTCCGCCGGTCGCGCCGTTGATCATCGGGATGGCCGGGTAGAGCACCACGTAGATCAGCGAGAAGACCACGGTGCCGTAGAAGGTCCACAGCCACCAGCGGGGCAAGGGGTTGTTCAGCTCTTCGATGCCGTCCCAGGAGTGCCCCGTCGTCTCGGTGCCCGTGACGGGATCGATGCGGCGCTTGTCGTCGCTCATTTTCGGGTCTCCAGCTTGGGGGAGCAGGTGCAGCCGGTGCGGTTGTGGGCGCACCCGGCGACGGACAGCGGCTCGGGCTCTTCGCGGAAGATGGCGCGGGCGGCGTCGTCGTGGATCGGGCGCGATCCGGGGCGGAAGGCCCACAGGCAGACGCCTCCGAAGAAGGCCGTCAGCGCCAGGAGCATCCAGCTGTCCGCGAACTCGCGCAGAAGGGTGTAGGTGTCGTGCATCTTGGGCCCTCCTCAGCGGGTCGCGTCTGCGGTGAAGGTGGAGAAGTCGACCAGCGTGCCGAGCATCTGCAGATACGCAATCAGCGCATCCATCTCGGTCAGGTCGTCGTTGCCGTCGAAATTGCGGACCTGCGCGCCGGGATAGCGTTCGAGCAGCCCGTCGATGTCGCCATAGGGATCGACCTGGACGCGGAAGTCGGTCTTGGCGGCCGCGATCATCTCGTCGGTGTAGGGCACGCCCACAAAGGCATGGGTTTCCAGCAGCTCGTCGATATGCTCGCCGTCGAGCCGCGTCCGCGCGAGATAGTCGTATTTGGGCATGACGCTTTCGGGCACGACCGTCTGCGGGTCGGCGAAATGGTCCACGTGCCACTCGTCCGAATACCGCCCGCCGACGCGCGCCAGATCCGGCCCTGTTCGCTTCGACCCCCACTGGTGCGGGTGGTCGTACATCGACTCGGCCGCCAGGGAGTAGTGGCCGTAGCGCTCGACCTCGTCCCGCATCGGGCGGATCATCTGGCTGTGGCAGACGTAGCAGCCCTCGCGGATGTAGACGTCGCGGCCCGCCAGCTCGAGCGGCGAGTAGGGACGCATACCCTCGACTTCCTCGATCGTGTTTTCCAGCCAGAACAGCGGCGCGATCTCGACGATGCCGCCGATGGTCACGACGAGGAACGAACAGACCAGCAGCAGCGTGGCGTTGCGTTCCAGGATCGCGTGCTTGTCGAGAAACTTCGAGTGGTGCGGCAGCTCGTTCGGGATTCCGCCGTCACCGGGTTGGGTGACCTTGGGATCGTTCTCGGGAGCGGGGATCTGGTCGTTTTCTTTGGTCATGGGTTCACTCCGCAGGAACGTGAGCGGTGGTGCGCTGAGCTTCGGGTCTGCGGATGGTCATCCACATGTTCCAGACCATGACGAGCGCGCCGGAGAGGTAGAGCACGCCGCCCAGGCCGCGCACGACGTACATCGGGAACTTGGCAGCGACGGTGTCGGCGAAGGAGTTGACGAGGAAGCCGTTCACGTCGACCTCGCGCCACATCAGGCCCTCCATGATGCCGGTCACCCACATCGAGGCGGCGTAGAAGACGATCCCGATGGTCGCGAGCCAGAAGTGCATGTTGATCGCGCCCATCGAGTACATCTGCCGGCGACCCCAGAGCTTGGGCGTCAGGTAATAGAGGCAGCCGAAGGTGATGAGGCCGTTCCAGCCGAGCGCGCCGGAATGCACGTGGCCGATGGTCCAGTCGGTGTAGTGGGACAGCGAGTTCACCGCGCGGATCGACATCATCGGGCCTTCGAAGGTCGACATGCCGTAGAAGGCGAGCGAGGCGACGAACATCCGTATGATCGGATCGGTGCGGATCTTGTCCCAGGCGCCTTCCAGCGTCATCAGTCCGTTGATCATGCCGCCCCAGCTGGGCATCCACAGCATGACCGAGAACACCATCCCCAGGGTTGCGGCCCAGTCGGGCAGGGCGGTGTAGTGCAGGTGGTGCGGACCGGCCCAGATATAGAGGAAGATCAGCGCCCAGAAGTGGATGATCGACAGCTTGTAGCTGTAGATCGGCCGCCCGGCCTGTTTCGGAACGAAGTAGTACATCATCCCCAGGAACCCTGCCGTCAGGAAGAAGCCCACGGCGTTGTGGCCGTACCACCACTGGGTCATCGCATCCTGCACGCCCGCGAAAACCTGCACGGACTTGCTGCCCCAGATGCTGACGGGGATGCTGAGGTTGTTGACCACGTGCAGCATCGCGACGGTCACGATAAAGGCCAGAAAGAACCAGTTGGCGACGTAGATGTGCCGCTCGCGCCGCTTGATGATCGTGCCCAGATAGACGGCGAGGTAGACCAGCCAGACGATCGTCAGCCAGATGTCCACGTACCACTCGGGCTCGGCGTATTCCTTGGACTGGGTGGACCCCAGCAGGTAGCCGGTCGCGGCCAGCACGATGAAAAGCTGATAGCCCCAGAACACGAACCACGCCGCGTTCCCGCCCCAGAGCCGCGCGGCGCTGGTGCGCTGGACCACGTAGAACGAGGTCGCGATCAGGGCGTTGCCGCCGAAGGCAAAGATCACCGCGCTGGTATGCAGGGGCCGCAGGCGGCCGAAATTGGCGAAACCCTCGGACCAATCGAAGTTCAGCACCGGGAAGGCCAGCTGGAAGGCGATGAAGACGCCGACGAGGAACCCGGTGACGCCCCAGAACGCGGTGGCGATGACGCCCGCGCGGATCGGCCCGTCGAGATAGACGTTCGCGTCGGCCGCGGCGCGCGGGGTGTCTACGCGCTGAAGCTCCCACAGGAAGACACCGCCCGCGACCAGCATGATGATGGCCGCGTGGACCGAATAGGCAAGATCGCGCCCCCAATCCGCGGCAATCGCCGCGAAGAGCGCGATCAGCCCGAGTGTGACGAGCCGGAAATACCCCATGAATCACTCCTGCAATGTCCCGACCCCGCAAGAAGCGGGGCATCGAGCGGGGCAGTCGCATGGCTGCAGGCAAGGTGCCTTGACATGGATCAACCCGTAAATTGACGCGGATCAAGGCGCTCGCGAAGGGCCGGGTGCACAGTGCGGCAGGATCGAATTCCAACTCTGGGGGAGCACAGGATGTCCTACAAGACCATCGCCACGGTCGTCATGCCGGATGCAGACGCGCTGGAGGCCGCCATCGGCTGCGCCGCTCGCTGGGGCGCTCACCTGGACGTCACCATGGTTGGTCGCAGCCAGATCGACATTCCGGCGATGATCTCGCCCGATCTTGCTGTCACGGGGGCGGTGTTCCTCGAGGAATCGCGAGCCGAGCTCGACAAGATGGCGCAGCGCATCCGCAAGCGCCTGACCCGCGAGGACATCGCCTGGGCGCTCGACGACGACAGCGGCCGCACGGCGGACTTCATCACCGGCCTGGTCCGGGCCATCCGGATGGCCGACCTCGTGATCCTGCCGCATCCCGGCGCCTCCAAGGGCGACACCGCGGTCAGCGTGCTCGAAGCGGTGCTCTACAACAGTCGCGTGCCGATCCTGCTGGTGCGGGGTGCCGACACGCCGACGCTGGAAAGCGCTGTGCTGGCCTGGGACGGAAACGATGTGGCGCTCGCCGCGATTCGTGCGGCGATGCCGCTGCTGAAGCAGTCCGGACGGGCAGAGATCGTGACGATCGACCCGCCGCACGACACGACGGGTCGAGATCTTGCCGTCATGCTCGAGCGGCAGGGTGTCGATGCGTCAATCGCGACCTTGCCGCGGGGCGGGCGTCGCATCTCGGAGGTGCTGTGTGATCATGTGCGCGAGCAGGGCGCCGACCTGCTGGTGATGGGCGCCTATGGCACGCGGCGTCTGCGCGAGGTGCTGCTGGGCGGCGTCACGCGCGATTTCCTCGACACCGCGCCGGTGCCGCTTCTGCTGGCGCGGTGAATTGGCCGTCCGTTCAGACGATGGGGCCGCCGTCATCATCTTCGGCGGCCTCGAAGGCGAGGGCGTCGAAGTCCGGGATCAGGATGTCGCGCCTGGTCGGCGTCTCGATCAGGCCGTCCTTGCGCAGGGCGGTGATCTGGCGGCTCGTCGTCTCGATGGTCAGGCCAAGGTGATCGGCCAACGCCTCGCGCGAGAGGGGCAGGTGCACCTTCGCATCATGCTCGAGGCTGAGGGCGCCGTGCGCGCCGGCCTGCCGTCGGGCAAGGCTGACGAGGAAGGCGGCGACCTTCTCGCGCGCGGTCATGCGTCCCAGAACCACCGCCCAGTCCCGGGCGGCGTCGAGTTCGTCCAGCGTCATCGTCAGAAGGCGGGCCGCGATATGCGGCGTGCCGCGAACCAGGCGTTCAAACGCGCTCCGTTCGAACCGGCAGAGCCTGACCTCGGTCAGGGCCTCGACGTCGAAGGGGGATTTCGCGCGACCGGGGCGGCCGATGAAATCCGAGGGAAGCAGCAGGCCGACCGTCTGGCGCCGCCCGTCTTCAAGCGTGCGCGAAATGGTGGCGCAGCCCGTGATGATGGACGAGAAATAGTCGAGCGTCTCGCCCGCCTCGGCCAGCCGGGTGCCGGCGGGGACGGTCCTGTAGCTCTTCACGCTTTCCAGCACGGCAAGCTCGTCGGCGTCGCATTCGGCGCAGACGGCGTTGTGGCGGATCGGACAGTTTCCGCAGGCGACGATAGGTGTAAGCTTGACCATAACCTGCCTGATATATTGAGTGTTGATTTCGATCAATGCGAGATCCCTGTGTCAGATGGTCGATGACAACATGACACAGGATTCCCTCCGCACCGCGCTGCTGACGGCCCGCGTACCCCGTTATTCCAGCTATCCACCGGCCGATCGCTTCACCGCGGAGGTCGGGGCCGGCGCGAAGGACGCCTGGTTGCGCGCCATCCCGGCCGGGTCGGCCGTTTCGATCTATGTCCACGTGCCGTTCTGCCGCCGGTTGTGCTGGTTCTGTGCCTGCCGCACGCAGGGGACCCGCAAGGACGAGCCCCTTGATCGATTCCTCGAGCACCTCGAGGTCGAGATTGCGGCGACCCGGGCGCGGCTGCCCGAGGGGGTGGAGGTTTCGTCCCTGCACCTCGGAGGCGGGACGCCGACGCTCTTGTCGCCGGACCGGATCGACCGGATCACGGCAATGCTGGGCGAGGCATTTCCGACCGGCTCTGCGCAGGAAGTCTCGGTCGAGGTCGATCCGTGCGAGTTCGACGCGCCCCGGCGCGATGCGCTGGTGCGGATGGGGCTGAGCCGCGCCTTCATCGGTGTGCAGGATTCCGACCCGATGGTGCAGGCCGCGATCGGGCGCGAGCAGTCGGCCGAGCAGACCACCGCCGCCGTCAGGTTGCTGCGGCAGGGCGGGGTGGAGAGCATCAGCTTCGACCTGCTCTACGGGCTGCCCTACCAGACCGAGGCGCGGCTGTTGCGCACCGTCGACACGGTTCTGTCGCTTGGTCCCGAGAGGGTGGCGGTGTATGGCTACGCCCATGTACCGTGGGTTGCGCGGCGGCAAAAGCTGATCCCAGAGGTGGCGCTGCCCTCGCCCGAGGCCCGTTTTGCCCAGGCCGACCTGGCGCGCACGCGTCTTGTCTCGGCCGGATACGTGCCGGTCGGCATCGACCATTTCGCCCGGCCCGGCGATAGCCTCGTCAAGGCGGCCGAAAGTGGGGGCCTGCGGCGGAACTTCCAGGGCTACACGACCGACACGGCCCCGGTTCTGCTGGGGCTCGGGCCTTCGGCCATCTCGCGCTTGCCGCAGGGCTACGTCCAGAATGCCCCAGCCTCTGACGCATGGCAAAGGGCGGTGCGTGCGCGCGGGCTGCCCGCCGCGCGAGGTATCGCCCTGACAGCGGAAACGGCGGCCGTGGCGGCGGTGATCGAGCGGTTGATGTGCGAGGGCGCCGCAGACCTTGCCGCCTTCGACGTTCCGCAAGCCGAGGCGCTCATGACCACCGCGGGCGAGGCGCTGGCGCAGTATCCGGGCGCAGGTTTGATGGACGGCAGCGTCCTGCGATTGTCGACCTTCGCTGCCGCGCGGCTGGTCGCGCACGTGTTCGACCGGGGCGGGGACGCGACCGCGGCGCGCTACAGCCCCGCCTGCTAACGGCGCGCTTCAGGCCAGCCTGTGCAGCACCTGGACGGCGAGTGCCGAAAGCAGGGCCGCGGCGGGAACTGTGATCGCCCAGGCGGCGACGATGGTCATGAAATGCGACCGGCGCACCAGCTTGCGGCGGCGGCGCTCTTCGCGGGCGAGCAGGCCGTCCTGCACGCGCGGTCGGCCCAGTTTTCGGTCGGCGCGCCATTCGCGGTAGAAGCCGACGCCGAAAAGCCCGCCGATCACGGTGTGGGTCGAGCTGACCGGCAGACCCAGCCACGACGCCCCGATCACGGTCACGGCCGCCGCGAGGGCCACGCAGCAGGCCCGGATCGGGTTCAGCTTGGTGATCTGCTTGCCGACCATGTGGATGAGGCGCGGCCCGAACAGGATCAGGCCAAAGCTGATCCCCGCGGCGCCGATCACCATGACCCAGAGCGGGACCGGGACCGCGAACGGCACGGTGCCCGACGCCTCGGCCCCGACGATCGCGGCCAGCGGGCCCACGGCATTGGCCACGTCATTGGCCCCGTGGGCAAAGGATAGCAGCGCCGCCGAAACGATCAGCGGCAGGCGGAACAGTGTATCGAGCGAGGCGCTCTCTCCGGCGCGCTCGACGAACGGGCGGGAGGCGAGCGCCGCGAGCAACCCCACCGGCAGCCCGACGATCAGTGCGCGACCCGGGCTCGACCGGACCGCGGGGTTCAGCCCCTTCATGGCGAGATAGGTCGAGAACGCCGCCGCCATGATGCCGATCAGGACCGGCACCCATAATCGCGCAGCCGCCACCCGGTCCCTGCGGTCGATGATCGCTGCATAGACCCCGGCCAGCACCAGGGCTGCGACGACCCCGCCCAGGATCGGCGCCGCCACCCAGCTGAGCGCGATGACCGCTATGGTGCTCCAGGAGACGGCCGCGACCCCCGCGGACGCCGCGCCGGCCCCAAGCACACCGCCCACGATGGAGTGGGTCGTCGACACCGGCGCGCCGATCCAGGTGGCGATGTTCACCCAGACCGCGGCGCCCAGCAATCCGCCCATCATGGTCAGGGTGAACGCTTCGGGGCCTTGGAAGCTGGCCGGACCGACGATGCCGCGCGAAATGGTCGCGACCACGTGCGACCCGCCCAGAAGTGCGCCGGCGCTTTCGCAGATGGCGGCGATTGCGATGGCGCCCGTCATCGAAAGCGCCTTGGCGCCGACCGCGGGTCCCATGTTGTTGGCGACGTCGTTGGCGCCGATGTTCAGCGCCATGTAAGCGCCGAACGCAGCGGCCAGCACGACGAGGCTTGAACCCGAGGGGGTGACGATCCCGGCGGCGAGCGCGGCGAGGGCGATCAGGAACAGCCCGATCCCCAGGCCCACCAGGGGGCGCGAGACGAACATCGCCGCGGCCTCGACCCGAGTGACGCGCTTCAGGTCCTTGTCCAGACCGGTCCAGCGCTCCGTTTCGCCCCGGTGGCTCACCGATCGGATCGCATCATGCGACGGAGATCAGAGCGTTGTCGGGGCGGAAGGCCGACAGGATGTCGGACAGCTCGGGCTCGTCCACGAGGCGTGCGGCTTCTTCGGGAGCGACCCAAACCCGCTCTCTCTCGTCGCGCTCGGGGAAGTCGTCGTCGAGGGACAAGGCGCGGAAGGCGAAGACGTCCACCTCGGTGTTGACCGGAACGCCGCCCTTGAGGCGCTTGCGGTAGCAGTAGCGGCCGACAAGCTCGCCCGGCCCCTTCAGACGGGCGCCGGATTCCTCCCAGGCCTCTTCGGCCGCGGTTTCGGCAGCGCTCAGCCCGGTCTTCGGCCAACCTTTCGGCAGAACCCAGCGGCGCGTCTCGCGCGAGGTCAGCAGCAAGACCTGCGGCACGTCATCCTTGATCCGCCAGCACAAAGCGGCGGACTGGTAGTAGGCGGGCCGCCGCAGCATCGGCAGAATGTAGTCGGTCACGATATCGTACAACATTTGACCTCACTCCGCCTGACTCTGCACCCTAAACAAGAAAGGATAGGTCCCGTCTTGCCGTAAGGCAATCTGGTTGACGTAGGGTTGACCAAGGTGGCGGCCCGAGGGCCATGCGCCTGCAGTTACGAACGTGTTGGACGCGGGACGGCGGTCCCCTACATTCCAGCGAACGCGCCTGAGAGACAGGCCAAGGTCAATGAGGCTCGACCCGATTGGTTCCAAGACTGCCGGAAAATCTCGAACGGTACATGCTGAACTCCAAGATCGCGCTCACGGTGTCCTCCGCCGAGGACGACGTGCCGCTGTCTCTGGCGAACCGGGGGTTCTGCAATCTCACCGGGTATGACCGCGAGGAGGTCGAGGGCCGCAACTGCCGTCTGTTGCAGGGCCTGGAGACGAGCGCCGAGTCACAGGCGGCGCTGCACGACTTCGTGCACGATCCGGCGCGGGATGACGGGCGCTTCGCGATCCTCAACTACCGCAAGGACGGCTCGACATTTCACAACCTCGTCTTCATGACGCGCCTGCGCAGCCGCGACGGGGCCGCACGTTTCATTCTGGCCTCACAGTTCGATATGACGACGGCGGAGCAGCGCAAGGCGCTCCGGTCGAACGACGAGAGGCTGTCGCGCAACCTGGCGGACTTGCAGGTCATGGGGCAACAGTTCGGCCTGGCGATGGAGGACTCGGCGCGGGCCATCTTCAACTCGATCGCCATGCTCGCACGGCTGAACCTCGATGAGTAAGGACGGCGTCGTCCACAGGCGACTGGAGATGCAGATGGACAGCAGCGAAAGCCGGGGCCTGTTCGTCGTGGGCGTCGGCGCCTCGGCGGGCGGCCTTGAGGCCCTGCGCGAAATGCTGAGCTGCGCAGGCCCCGACTGCCCGCTTGCCTTCGTCGTGATCCAGCACCTCGACCCCAACCACGAGAGCCTTCTGGCCGAGCTTCTGGCCCGGCATACCTCGCTGACGGTGCGGCAGGCGACCAATGGCGAGACGGTCGAGGCCGGGACGGTCCACATCATCCCGCCGGGCAAAGGGTTGTCGATCAAGGACCGCCGGCTGATCCTGACCGAGTTCGCCCAGCCGCGCGGCCTGCGTCGGCCGATCGACGACTTCTTCGAAAGCCTTGCCGGGGATCAGGCGCGCAACGCGGCCTGCGTGATCCTGTCGGGCACGGGGGCCGACGGCAGCGCCGGGCTGCGCGCGATCAAGGAGCTTGGCGGCGTATGTGTGGTGCAAGAGCCCGACACCGCCAAGTATGACGGAATGCCGACTTCGGCCCAGGCCACCGGGCTGGTGGATTTCGTCCTGCCGCCCGAGGCCATCGTCGAGTCCCTCCAGCAGTTCTTCCTGAAGGCGGGGGTCGACGGCGAGGGCGGCGAGCTTGCCCGCACCGTCGAGGAAACGCTTGACGAAATTTGCGGAGTGGTGCGGACCACGGCGGGGCACGACTTTTCAGGCTACAAGAAATCGACCCTTGCGCGGCGCGTGCAGCGGCGCATTCAGGTCCTCGACCTGCAGGACGCCGGCGCCTACCTGCGCCACATCCGGTCGAAGCCGGACGAGTGCGAGACCCTGTTTCGCGAACTCCTCATTAACGTCACACGCTTCTTCCGCGATACCGAGCATTTCGAGGCCCTGCGCCGCCACGTCATCAAGCCGCTGGTCGAGACGTCGGACAGCGAAGAGGTGCGCGTCTGGGTGCCCGGCTGTTCGAGCGGCGAGGAAGCATACTCCATCGCCATGCTCTTTGCCGAAGAGGTCCGGCTGCAACGGCGCAGCATCGACATTCAGGTGTTCGCCACGGATATCGACGAGCGGATGCTCCGAATCGCGCGGGACGGAGTCTATCCGCAGGCCGCGCTGGCCGACGTTCCCGAGGACATGCGCGACTTCTATACTGTCGCGCACGACGGGAATTTCCAGATTGCCTCGCGCATCCGGGACATGATCCGCTTTTCCGTCCACAGCCTCGTGCGGGACCCGCCGTTTTCGAACATCGACCTGCTGTCCTGCCGAAACCTGCTGATCTATTTCGACGATCAGTTGCAGGCTGCGGTCCTGCCGATCTTTCACTACTCGATCAGGCCGGGAGGCAAGCTGTTCCTCGGCCCGTCCGAGACCCTTGGCCGCAACAACCACCTGTTCCACCCGGTCGACCAGCAGGCCCGCATCTTCGAACGCAATGACGCGCGGCCCGAATACCCGCTGCAACTGCGCAGCCGGTCCGACCACCGCCGCACCCGCCGGCGCAGCGGAGGCGAGGATCGGCCGGCGACGCGGGTGGCGTGGTCCGACAATGCGGCGACCGAGCGGATCCTCGAAGCGTACGGCCCGCCCACACTGCTCGTGACGGGGCAGGGCGAGGTTCTGGCCTCGACCGGCAAGCTCGGTCGCTACCTCGAGATTACGCCGGGCGAGCGGGGCACACACTATGCCCCTTCGATTGCGCGGCCGGGTGTGCGCGAGGCGGTCTCGTCTGCCGTGCGGCAGACTGCGCAATCCCGGCGGCGCACGATCAGCCGCGACCTCATGGCGATCTCGGAATTCGGACGCCAGCCGTTCGACCTGATCGCGGACCCGCTGAAGGACGGCACCGTCCTGCTGGTCTTCCGCGAGCGCGACCGGTTCGAACCGGTGGGCGAGGACGACATCGAGGAGGTCCCCTCGGGCGACAGTCATGTCCAGAGCCTGGAGGACGAACTGCGGTCGACCCGCGCGCGGCTGCACACCACGGTCGAAGAGCTCGAGACGGCGAACGAAGAGCTGAAAAGCTCGAACGAAGAAATGATGTCGATGAACGAGGAGCTCCAGTCGACGAACGAAGAGCTTGCGACCGTCAACGACGAATTGAAGGACAAGGTGGACGAGCTGTCGGTGGCCAATGCCGACCTGTCGAACTTCTTTTCCTCGACCGCGCTGCCGCTGGTGGTGCTCGACCTCGACCGCAAGATCCGGAACTTCACCGACGCGATCCTTTCGATCTATCCCCTTCGCGCGGGCGACCGCGGCCGCCCCCTGTCCGAGATGACGTGCAACGTCGACGAGCCGGCCGATGTCCTCGACGCCATCGAGGACGTCGTCTCGGCTGGCGAAGTTCGGCGCCTGCAGGTGCATAACAGCGCCGCGCAACGCACGTGGGCGCTGATGGTCACGCCCTATCGCGACCGCGACGGCAAGATCGACGGCGTGACGCTGGTCTTCAGCGAACTGACCGAGGCGCTGCAGCTTGAGGACGACCTGCGCACCGAAGGAGAGCGCCTGCGCCTTGCGCTCGACGTTGCCGAGCTGGGCGTGTGGGAGCTGTCGCGCAACGGCCGGCACATCCATTTCGACCACACGGCGATGGGGCTGCTGGGGCTCGACTTTGAAGAGATGCCGCTCGAGACATTTCTGCAGCGGGTGCCGGCGGACAGGCGCGAGGCTGCGGACGAAACCCTGCACGAGGACAGCACCGTGCTGCCCTTCGGCCTGACGTTCGAGCAGGCCAACGGCCCCCACAGCCAGCGCAGCGTACGCATGGTCGGCCGTCGGATCGCCCGCAGCCAAGGACGGCGAACGCTGGGCGTGCTCTTCGACGTCACCGAGGCCGAAGAGGCCAAGCGCGTGCGCGAGATCATGCTGCACGAGATGAACCACCGGGTGAAGAACCTGTTCTCGATCATCTCGGGCATCGTCCGCATTGCCGGCATGTCGGCGGGGTCCGTGCGCGAGCTTGTCGACGGCGTCACCGCGCGGATCGGCGCGCTAGCCCGGTCCCACAGCCTGACCCACCAGGCCCCCGTAGGCACGGTGCTGACCCTGGGCGACGCGGTGCGCAGCGCCATCGAACCTTTCGACGGCCACGCCCGGATCGAGGTGGATGGCCCCCCTGTCGCGGTGACGCCCGAAACCCTGACGACCCTGTCGCTGATGTTCCACGAATTGGCGACGAACGCTGCCAAGTACGGCGTTCTGGGGCCCACGAAGGGGTGGTTGGACGTGACGTGGCGTTCTGGTGACGACGGGCAGGTCCAGCTCGATTGGGTGGAACACTACGACGCGCCGGTCGTTCACACAGATAACGAGGCTACAGGTTTCGGCTCAACGTTGATGCAGATGTCCGCGGCGCAGGTCGATGGGCGGATCGAGATCAAAAGGCGGCCCGAAAAGCGCAGGACTCGATTGATATATGAAAGACACGCTTAACATGACGCCCTCAGAGCGCGGAACGGTTCTTTTGTGTGAGGACGAGCCAATCGTGGCACTCGACGTGAAGATCATGATCGAGGAAGCAGGATACCGCGTCGCCGGCCCCTTCGCGCGTGTCGACATGGCGCTGGCCAAGGTCGACGGCGATTTTGTGGCCGCCGTCCTTGATGTGCGTCTGCGCGACGGAGACGTGTTCCCCGTCGCGGAACGGCTGAGAGAGCGGGGCGTGCCGCTGATTTTCCATTCTGGTCATATCATCGAGGACGACGTGGCATCGCGCTTTCCGCGCGCGCGCCACTGCCCGAAGCCGATTGACAGCCGCGCCATCCGCGCCGTGCTGAGCGAGCTGGCCGCCGCCCCCTAATTCCTTGCGCTGGACCGACAGGAAATCTGCCGAAGGCTCTTGACCTTCCCGTAACTGGAAGCCCCATCTGTTGCCCGTAACGCAACGACCGAGGCCCCCAATGAGCGCGCCTATCGTGACAATCCGCGTGCAGGATCTGTCCTGTGCATCCTGTGTCGGCCGTGCCGAACGGGCCATTCTGTCCGTGCCGGGCGTCCGTTCAGCCGAGGTCAACCTCGCCACCGAAACCGCGCGGGTTGAGCCCGGCGAGGCGGCCTTGCCCGACATCGCACACGCCCTCTCCGAAGCGGGCTATCCGGCCGAATCTACGACGCTGGTGCTGGACGTGGACGACATGTCCTGCGCGTCGTGCATCGGTCGGGTCGAGCGTGCGCTAAAGGCCGTGCCGGGCGTTCTGGACGCGCGGGCGAACCTCGCCTCGGGCACCGCGTCAATCGACATCCTGACCGGCGCGACCACGCCCGAAACTCTGGCCCGCGCAGCCGGCGAAGCGGGCTATCCCGCCCGACCGCAAGCGACGAGCGAACCCGACGCCCCCGATCGCAACGCGGCCGAGGCGCACACGCTCGCGCGGGACGCCATCATCGCAGGCGCCCTGACTCTGCCGGTCTTCCTGGTCGAGATGGGCGGCCATCTGCTTCCGTCCTTCGGCCACGCGCTTCACGGGGTCACGGGGCTGTGGGTCGCGGAATTCCTGCTGATCACGCTGGTTCTCGCGTGGCCGGGTCGGCGGTTCCTGACCAAGGGCCTGCCGGCGCTGTTGAAGGGCGCGCCCGACATGAACTCGCTCGTCGCGCTCGGCACGCTTGCCGCATGGGGCTATTCCACCGTCGCGACCTTCGCGCCCCGCCTGCTGCCGCCCGGCAGCGTCGCGGTCTATTACGAGGCGGCGGGCGTGATCGTCACGCTGATCCTGCTGGGCCGCTGGATGGAGGCGCGTGCCAAGGGCCGCACCGGCGCCGCGATCCGCACGCTGATTGGCCTGCAGCCCCGCACCGCGCGGGTTGAGCGCGACGGCCGTATCGAAGAGGTCCCGCTGGCCGATGTCGCGCCCGGCGACCGCGTGCTGGTTCACCCAGGCGAGCGCCTGCCGGTCGACGCCGAGGTGATCGAGGGGCGGTCCTTCGTGGACGAGTCGATGCTGACGGGCGAGCCGCTGCCGGTGGAAAAGGCCCCCGGCGCGGTGGTGACGGGCGGTACGGTTAACGGCACCGGTGCCCTGACCCTGCGCGCGACGGCCGTGGGCGAGGCGACCGTGCTGGCCGGCATCGTGCGAATGGTGCGGGACGCGCAAGGTGCCAAGCTGCCGATCCAGGGCGTCGTGGATCGTGTCGTCCGCTGGTTCGTGCCGGCCGTGCTGGGCGTGGCGGTGCTGACGGTTCTGGTGTGGCTCATGGTCGGGCCGGACCCGGCGCTCGGCTTTGCGCTCGTCTCGGGCGTGTCGGTCCTGATCATCGCGTGCCCCTGTGCGATGGGGTTGGCGACGCCGACCTCGGTCATGGTCGGGACCGGCCGCGCGGCTGAACTGGGCGTGCTGTTCCGCAAGGGCGACGCACTACAGCGCCTGCAAGAGGTGGCCACCGTCGCCTTCGACAAGACCGGCACACTGACCGAAGGGCGCCCCGAACTGACCGACCTGATCCCGGCCGAGGGGGCAGACGCCGACCGGACGCTGGCCCTTGCGGCGGCGGTCGAGCGGTCGTCCGAGCACCCCATCGCCCGCGCCATCCTGCGCGGCGCCGAGACGCGCGGGCTGCCTGTTGCCGCGCCCGAGGGGTTCGAAAGCCTCACCGGCCTTGGTGCGCGTGCGCGTGTGGACGGCGCCGACGTCTTGGTCGGGGCGGCGCGGCTGATGGCGCGCGAGGCGGTCACGACCGACACGCTGGATGCGGCTGCGGCTGGCATCGCCGAGGCCGGGCGCACGCCGCTGTTCGTTGCTGTGGACGGGCAGATCGCGGCCGTCATCGGCGTGGCCGACCCGGTCAAGCGCGGTGCCCGCGAGGCAATCGTGGCGCTGAAGGTGCGGGGGCTGCGGGTGGCGATGATCTCAGGCGATGCCGAGGCGACGGCGCGGGCGATCGCGCGGGATCTCGGGATCGACGAGGTCGCGGCCGAGGTCATGCCCGACGGCAAGGTCGACGCGCTGATCGGCCTGCACGGACCCGTGGCCTTCGTCGGCGACGGCATCAACGACGCCCCCGCGCTGGCGGCGGCCGATGTGGGCATCGCCATGGGCACCGGGACGGACGTCGCCATCGAGACGGCGGACGTGGTCTTGATGTCCGGCGACCCGGCGGGCGTGGCGAACGCGGTCGAGGTCAGCCGCCGTACCATGCGCAACATTCGCCAGAACCTGTTCTGGGCCTTTGCCTACAACACCGCTCTGGTGCCGGTCGCGGCCGGTGTGCTTTGGCCGGTGACAGGGCACCTGCTGTCGCCCATGTTGGCCGCCGGCGCCATGGCGCTGTCGAGCGTCTTCGTCCTGACGAACGCGCTTCGCCTCAGGACCATGCGCATCGGCGCCCCGACACCGAAGGACCGCCCCCGCACCGCAGCCCCCGTCGCTGCCCCCGCCGAATGAGGAGCACACGATGAACATCAAGGAAGCCGGGGCCCGCGCAGGCCTGCCCGCCAAGACCATCCGCTACTACGAAGAGATCGGCCTCGTCACGCCGCCGCGCGATGCGAATGGCTACCGGGCGTTTCGCGAGGCGGACGTGCACAAGCTGGCCTTCCTCGGCCGCGCCCGTGCGCTTGGCTTCACCATCGAGGATTGCCGCACGCTCCTGTCCCTGTGGGAGGACGACAGCCGCGCTTCGGCCGACGTGAAGTCGCTCGCCCGCGGGCACCTGACCGAGATCGACGCCAGGATCGCAGCCTTGCAGGATATGCGGGCGACGCTGTCGGACCTGGTGGACCGCTGTGCCGGCGACCACCGCCCCGACTGTCCGATCCTGCAAAGCATCGCCGGGGCGTGATCCTTCAGCCGATATAGCCCTCGGTCGTCTGCCGCGCCGACGGCTTCGTCGCGAGGCTGACACCTACGAAGAGGATCGCCGCGACGGGCAGGCCGAGCACGCCGGCGTTGAGGCCCCAGAGGGCGTTGCCAGTCGCGTACATCCACCCGACGAACGCGGCCCCGCCGATGATCGAAGCGAGCGCTCCGGCCGCCGTCCCCCGCCGCCAGAAGAACGCGCCGACGATGGCCGGCACCGCGACCACCAGCCCGGCCGAGGCGGCGACGGACAGGATCGCGATCAGCGAGATCTCCATCGCCGCAAAGATCAGCGCGAGGATCGAAATCGCCGGGATCACGATCTTGCCGACCTTCAGCTGGCTGGCATCCGCCGTCCCGCCGCCGAGGTTGCCCCAGACGTCGCGGGCAAAGATCGACGATAGCGTCAGCAGGATCGAGTCGATGGTCGAAACGGCGGCGGCAAGGATGCCGATCATCACCGCCACGCCCAGGACCGGCGGCACGAGGTCGGACGACAACAGCCGAGCGGTGGCGCGGTCGGCGTTGTCGAGATCGGGGAAGGCAACAAGCGCCGAAAAGCCCCAGACGACCGAGATGACGGTGTAGACCAGCCCGAAGCAGAGGAAGATCAGCAGCATCCGCCTCAGCGCGCCGAGCGAGGCCGGCATGAACAGGCGCTGGCTGACCTGCGGGTTCGAGATCGAGAAGAAGAACCACGGCAGCGTCAGGCCAAGGAAGGTCGTGAAGCTGAAAAGGCCGGGACCGGGAACCTGCAGCATCTCGGGGCGCGTCTCGGCGATGGTGCGGAACATTGTGAAGAAGCCGCCAAGCTCGGACACCACCAGCACGCCCACGATGAGGGACGCGACCATCATCACCAGCGCCTGAAGGCTGTCGGTCCACACGACCGAGCGGATGCCGGCGACGAAGGCAAAGACGATGGCCAGCACGGTCGCCAGCACGATCCCAACGGCGAAGGGGATCGCGTCGCCGGTCATCCCCGCCAGCAGGTAGCCCACGCCCGACAGCTGAACGGCCGAATAGGGGATCAGGAACACGAGGCTCACGACGCCGGCAGCCACGGCGACGAATGGAGAGCCGTAGCGGTGGCCCAGCATCTCCCACGGGGTGACGAAGCCGTGGCGCTTGCCCGCGCGCCAGAACCGTCGACCGAAGATCGCGATGAGCGAGACGCCGGCGAAATAGACGATCTCGAATCCCAGTGCGCCGACGCCGCCGCGATAGGTCAGGCCGGCCAGCCCGACCATCATGAAGGCCGAATATGTGGTGGCCGAGTAAGACAAGGCCGACAGGACTCCGCCAAGGGTGCGGCCGCCAAGGAAATACTCGGACATCGTCGCGGTGACGTCGCGCGGCCCCCGGCGCGAGATCCAGGCGACGACACAGGCAAGGACGACATAGATGACGACGCCCCAGAGGACGAGAGAGGTGCTCATTCGCCGTCCTCCCACCCGCGGGTCGCGAAGATGTTGAGCACGATCACCGCGAGGCCGGCGAGGATCCAGAAGAGGAAGCTGCCCCACCACGCGGCGACCTGACCCAACAGCAGGTAGGGCAACGCGTAGCAGGCGAGAATGACGACGCCGACAAGGGCGAGGGCGATTCTACGGGACATCGGTCTGCGTTGCACTCCGGTTCTCACGGTATCGGGAACCGACTTAGCGACAAACGGCGCAGCTCGCTAGGCCTTGGGGAAGGGATCAGATCGCCTGGAAAAGGTCGATGAACATCCTTAGCGAGGTCACCAGCAGGAACAGGCCGAAGGTCAGGCGCAGCGCCCGGCGCGGGATGCGGTGCGCGATGGCGACGCCGACCCGCGCGAAGAGCACCGTCAGGGGGATGATGATGATCGCCGCGGCAAGGTTCACATAGCCCAGCGACAGGGGCGGCAGCCCTTCGTTCCCGATGCCGGTGAGGACGTAGGTGATCGCGCCGGGCAGGCCGATGATGAAGCCGATGGCAGCAGAGGTGCCGACCGCGCGCCGGATCTCATAGCCGAGGAAGCTGAGGAGCGGGACGCAAACCGTACCCCCGCCGATGCCCATCATGGCCGAGATCGCGCCAGCGAACACGCCGAAGACCGCCCAGACCGGTTTGGAGAAGCTGCGCGGGCTGTCGATCTCTCCGCCGCCGCGCAGGATCATGTCGGCTGCGACGACCAGGGCCACCACGGCGAAGACGGCGATCAGCGCAAAGCCCGATACCAATCCGCCCACGACGCCGCCGATCACCA
Organism: Palleronia sp.; assembly: GCF_042089775.1. NCBI lineage: Bacteria > Pseudomonadati > Pseudomonadota > Alphaproteobacteria > Rhodobacterales > Roseobacteraceae > Palleronia > Palleronia sp. The sequence continues at coordinate 31,763 of NZ_JBELKF010000017.1, read as the reverse complement.
CGCCGACCAGGATCGACGGGCCCCAGAGCTTGAGGAGGTCAAAGTCGATGGCGCCGCGGCGATAGTGTCCGAAGGACGAACTGAGCGAGGTGAAGATGATCGTGGCGAGCGACGTGCCCACGGACACCTGCATAACCTGGGCCGGATCCATCTCGGTCAGGGACAGGGCGAAGTAGAGCGCGGGGACGATGACGATCCCGCCGCCGACGCCGAGAAGCCCGGCCAGCACGCCGCCGAACACGCCGGCAAGGACGGCCGGCAACGCGATGGTCGAAACGAGTGTCGCCAGTTGTCCGTCCATGTCGGCCCTTTCCCGAGTTGCCATCGCCGGCTGCGAAGGTGTTCCTCGCCCTTCGGGGATAGCGCGTCAATCGGCGATCTTGCCGACGCCCTCTCCACAAACGAAGAAGCGCCGCGGGGATAACCACGGCGCTTCTTGAAAAGCTGCGGGCAATTCGATCACCCGCGAATTCTGATCAGGCGGCTTCGGCCTGTGCGGCGTTGCGACGCTCGCTCTCTTCGCGGCTGAGCGCGACAGAGGTCCGGACGCCCTTGCGCACGAACTCCATCAGGCCCGACACGACACGCTCGTTCGGATCGATGCCAGCGCAGCTGAGAACTTCGCGACCATCGCGCGAGCGTGCCCAGCGGGCGATCTGCTCGGGACCGTTGCCATATTTCTTGTCGTCTGCGATCGCATCGTCGAGCGCAGCGAGAACGACGGCCGCAAACAATTTCCGCGCGCGATTGCCTTGCTCGTGGTTGAATGCGGTTCCATCAACGAAGTCGGCCATTCGTCGTTCCTTGTTTTTGGTCTTAGCGGTGGACGTGACGCGCCTTATGAAAGATTTGCGACACGATGTGTTATGCGTTTTCGGAATACCCCATATGCCCGGTTCGCAAGGCAAGGGCGTTCAGCCCGGGATGGCCGTGTTGCGCGGCTTCTTGGCTGCAGATATAGGCATCGCCTTGAAGTCATCAAGCTCGCCCCAAGGTTTTACCCATGCCCAAGATTAACGGAAACGAGATCCGGCCCGGCAACGTCCTGGATCACAACGGCGGTCTGTGGGCCGCCGTCAAGGTCGATCATGTCAAGCCCGGCAAGGGCGGTGCCTTTGCCCAGGTCGAAATGCGCAACCTGCGCAATGGCTCGAAGCTGAACGAACGCTTCCGGTCCGCCGACAAGGTCGAGCGCGTGCGCCTCGAGCAGAAGGACCAGCAGTTTCTCTACGAAACCGACGGGATGCTGGTCTTCATGGACAACGAGACCTTTGAGCAGGTCGAGCTGCCCGCCGAGATCCTGGGCGAGCGTCGCCCCTTCCTGCAGGACGGCATGACGATCCAGGTCGAATACTACGACGCCGAGGCGCTGAACGCGACGCTGCCGCAGAAGGTGCAGTGCAAGGTCGTCGAGACGGAGCCGGTGGTGAAGGGCCAAACGGCCGCGAACTCGTTCAAGCCGGCGATCCTCGACAACGGCGTCAAGGTCATGGTCCCGCCCTTCGTGGGACAGGACGAGGACATCATCGTCGACACCACCACGATGGAATACTCCGAACGCGCGTGAACCGGCACGGGGCCTGATCGTCAGGCCCCGCCGCCCTCGCGCGCGGCTGCGGCCAAGGCTGATCTGGCCTGTGGAAGGCAAGCTGCGGTCTCCGTGCTACGCCTTGCATCGCCTTCGCGATCTGAGCATCGTCATCCCGACCCGCTCCTCTGGCCCGCAACGCGACCGCCGCTATACCCTGCGGGTTTGGCGCCGGTGAAGGGGGCGGGGCCTCAGCCCTGCCACGACACGCGCGCGTCGCCGGCTTCCATGCCGGTGCCTGCGCGATCGAACCGCAGCCAGGCCAGCCCGCGGCCGCCTGACTGGGTGTAGAGTGTGCCGACCGCTTTGCCCTCGGCCGTGATCGGCGTGCCCACGGGGGCGTCGCCCTCGACGTCCACCGTCACGAGCCCCTTCTTCAGCTCGGTCTTGTGTTTCATGCGGGCGGTAACTTCCTGCCCCACATAGCAGCCCTTGCGGAAGTCCACGCCGTGAAGCCGCTCGAACCCCATCTCGAGGATGAAGCTATCGTTCGGAACCAGCTCAACGCCGCTTTCGGGCACGGTCAGGGCAACCCGCAGCGCGTCCCAGGCGGTGCCGTCGTCGGCCCCCTCGCGGTCGATGCGGCGCCAGCCGAGGTCGGTGTGGCGCGGGTCGGGCAGGGCGCCCTCGGGCGGGGTGCCGGTGCCGCGCGACACGGCAAGGTCCGTCAGCTCGATCGCCAGCTTGCGGCGCAGGCGGTACATGGTCAGCCGCTGGGTCAGCGCCTCGGCCATGTCCTCGGCCACGTCGATCAGCAGCGCGTCGCCTCCGTGCGAGACGAAGAAGTCGAACAGGTACTTCCCCTGCGGCGTCAGGAGGGCGGCATAGCTCAGCCGGTCGGGCTTGGTGACGTCGTTGGTGACGAGGTCCTGCAGGAAGTCAGTGCGCTCGGTTCCGGTGATCGAAATGACGCGGCGGGACATGGGCGGCTCCGTTCATGGGTCGCGCAACAGGTCGTCGTGCAAAGGCGATAGGTCAAGATATTGACGGCCTCACGCGGTGGTCCTACGCCTGCCCCATGAGTCTTTCCAACGGTCGCCCCTACATCGCAATCCCCGGTCCCTCGGTCCCGCCCGAGAGCGTCATCCGTGCCATGAGCCGGGGGTCCGTCAACATCTACGAGGGCGAGGTCGTCGACCTTACCCTTGCCTGCGAGCGCGACCTGTCCGCCGTCGCGCGGACTACCGCGCCGGTGGCAATCTACATTTCGAACGGCCACGGGCTGTGGGAAGCGGCGCTGGCCAACGTCCTGTCCCCGGGCGATGCGGTGCTGGTGCCCGCCACGGGTCGCTTCGGCTATGGCTGGGCCGAAAACGCGCGCCGCCTGGGCGCCGAGCTGCGCATGATCGACTTCGGCCTTGCCAGCCCGATCGACCCCGAGCGCGTTCGCGAGGTCCTGCGCGACGATGCCGACCACAAGATCCGCGCCGTGCTCGCGGTCCATGTCGACACGGCGACAGGCGTGCGCTCCGACATCGCAGCACTGCGCCGTGTGCTGGACGAAGAGGGACACCCGGCGCTCCTGATGGCGGACACGATCGCCTCGCTCGGCTGCGACCGGTTCGAGATGGACGCGTGGGGCGTGGATGTCCTGCTTGCGGCCAGCCAGAAGGGGCTGATGACCCCGCCGGGCATCGGGTTCCTTTGGGTGAACGACAAGGCGCGGGCGGTGCGGCAGCGGCTTGGCGATACGGTCAGCCCATATTGGGATTGGGCGCCGCGGCTCGACCCGCAGATGTTCTATCACCGCTTCGGAGGCACCGCGCCGACGCATCACCTCTATGCCCTGCGCGCTGCGCTCGACCTCATAGTGGACGAGGGGATTGAGGCTGTCTGGCACCGTCACGTGGTCCTCGCCGATGCCGTGCGTGCTGCCTGCACCCGCTGGGGCGAGGGCGGTCCGCTGCGGATGAACGCCCCCGAAGGCGCGCGCAGTAATGCCGTGACGTGCCTGTATCTCGGGCAGGACCGGGCCGACCGTCTGCGTGCCTGGACGCATGCGCAAGCCGGTGTGACGCTGGGGCTGGGGATTGGCATGGCCGAGCCAGGCAGCCCCGACGCCGGTGGCTGGTTCCGCATCGGCCACATGGGCCACGTGAACGCGCATATGGTGCTGGGCACGCTTGCCGTGATCGAGGCTGGCCTGACCGCCTGCGACATCCCCCACGGCGACGCCGCCGTGCAGGTCGCGGCAGAGGTCTGTGCCGCGGGATGATCGTCCGTGACGCGCGCCCCGAGGACATGGTGGCCGTGCAGGCGATCTATGCCAGCGAGGTGCTGCGGGGGCTGGCCAGCTTTGAGGAGGTGCCGCCCGGCACGCCAGTGATGGAGGCGCGCCGGCAAGCGGTCGTCGCCTTGGGGCTGCCGTGGCTGGTGGCCGAACGGGACGACCACGTCGCCGGCTACGCCTATGCCAGTTCATACCGTCCTCGGCCGGCCTATCGCTATGCGGTCGAATGCTCGGTCTATGTCGACGCGGCGGCGCGGGGCCTGGGCGTCGCGCGGACGCTGATGTCCGAGCTGATCGCCCGCTGCGAACGGGACGGGTGGCGGCAGATGATCGCAGTGATCGGCGATAGCGGAAACGTTGCCTCAATCGGCCTGCACGCGGCGATGGGGTTCCGCAATGTCGGCACGCTTGAGGCCGTCGGCTTCAAGTTCGGGCGTTGGGTGGATTCGGTCCTGATGCAGCGGGCGTTGGGGGCGGGAGCGTCGACCGGCCCTTAGGCGCCCATGCGGCGCCCGAGCAGGGTTATGCCCTTATCGGCAAAGTACGACACCCCGAGCGCGCCCAGAAGACCGAGGATGACCCAGACGGCGACCAGCGCGATGAACACCAGCGGCGCGAGGGACACCAGGAAGGCCTTCGTGAAATCGGGGGCGGGTTGTCGATCCATGGGCGTAATCTCGTGCGGGGCGCGCGCGTTGTCATGTCAAACCCGCTATGCGCCCTTGGTTCAGCGCTTGCGGTAACGCCTCTGCGAGGACGTCCAGATCCACGGGCGTCCCGCACGAGACGCGCAGGCACCGGTCCAGCGGCGCAACCCCCGGCATCCGCGTGAAGATCCGCGCCTCGGCCAGCGCGGCCAGAACGGCGCGCGTCCGCGCCCCGTCTCTGCCGAGGTCGAGCGCCACGAAGTTCGTCGCCGAGGGGAGGGCGGTCAGCCCGTTCTCGGCCCCGATCCGGACGATGCGGTCACGCGCGTCCGCGATTTTCGCCTGAACCTCTCGTAGGTAGGGCTGGTCCGACAGCGCGGCGAGCGCACCTGCCTGGCTGATCCGGCTGAGGCCGAAATGGTTGCGCACGCGGCCGAAGGCGCCGATCAGGGTCTCGTCGCCGATGGCATAGCCCACGCGGCACCCGGCCATCCCGTAGGCCTTCGAAAAGGTCCGCATCCGGATCACGCGCGGGTCGGCGGGGTTGATCGGAGGGGCCGTATCTTCGTCGGAACACTCCAGATACGCCTCGTCGAGGATCAGGAGGCAACAATCGGGCAGGTCCTCGATCATCCGGGCGATGCGCTCGGCCTTGTGCCACGTGCCCATCGGGTTGTCGGGGTTCGACAGGTAGATCACCTTTGCGCCGGTTTCGTGCGCGGCGGCGATCAGGGCGTCGGGGTCTTCATGGTCATCGCGGTAAGGCACCCGGTGCAGCCGGCCGCCGTAGCCCGTGACGTGGTAGTTGAAGGTCGGATAGGCACCGTCGCTCGTCACCACCGGGTCGCCCGGCGCGACCGTCAGCCGGACCAACGAGCCCAGAAGCCCGTCGATCCCGGCGCCGATCACGATGTTTCCGGGCGCGACACCGGTATGCGCAGCCAGCGCATGACGCAGGTCGTGGCTTTCGGGGTCGGGATACATCCACGCCTCGGCCGCGGCCTGCTGCATTGCCTCGATCGCCTTCGGCGAGGGGCCGAAGACGCTTTCATTGGCGCCGAGCCGCGCCCTGAATCTCGCACCTGCGGCGCGCTCCTGCGTTTCGGGGCCGACGAAGGGCACCGTGGCAGGAAGCGACGCCGCAAGCGCGGTCAGGCGCGGGTCGGTCATATCTCGGCCAGCCGCGCCTCGGCGTCGCGCAGACGCGCGCGGTCGGCGGCCTTCTCATTCAGCAGGGTCTCGGTCTCGACCACGACGTCCTCGGGGGCGCTTTCGCGGAACTTGGGGTTCTTGAGCCTCCCTTCGAGGCCGCGAATATCCTTGTCGAGCTTGCCGAGCGCCTTCTCGATCCGGGCCTTCTCGGCCTCGACATCGATGATGTCCGCCAATGGCAGCGCGAAGGAGCCGCCCTGCACCGGCAGGACCATGGCGCCCTTGGGCGCGGGGCCCTCGCCGACCTCGCCAAGCCGTGCCAGACGCTCGATCAGGGCGCGGTTGCGCTCGAACGCGGTGCGGCCCGTTTCGTCCAGTTCCACCAGCAAAAGCGGGGCTTTCAGGGAGGCCGGCACGTTCATCTCGCCCCGGACCGAGCGGATCTGCTCGATCAGGCCGATGACCCAGGACATCTCGCGGTCGGCGTCAGGGTCGATCATGTCCGAGGCCGTGTAGGTCGGCCAGTCGGCATGGACGAGGCGGGTGTCGCGGTCGGCCTGGCCCCACAGCTCTTCGGTGACGAAGGGCATGAAGGGGTGCAGCAGGACCAGGCACTGGTCGAGGACGAAGCCCATGACTTCTCGGGTTTCTTCGGCCGCGTCGCCCTCGAACAGGGGTTTGGCCAGCTCGACATACCAGTCGCAGACCCGGCCCCAGACGAAGGCGTAGAGCGTGTTCGCCGCGTCGTTGAAGCGGTAGTCGTCGAGCGCCTCCTGCACCGTGTCGCGGGTGCGGCCAAGCTCACCGAGGATCCAGCGGTTGGTCGTCTGAGCGTCGTGATACTTCTGTAGGAGATCCGTATGACTCTTGTCGGAGCCGTGTCGGACGCCGTTCATCTCGGCAAAGCGGAAGGCGTTCCAGATCTTGGTGCCGAAATTGCGATAGCCGGCGACACGGTCCTTCGACAGCTTCAGGTCGCGGCCCATGGCGGCCATCGAGGCGAGCGTAAAACGCACCGCGTCGGTGCCGTATTCGTCGATCAGCGTCAGCGGATCGATGACGTTGCCCAGGCTCTTCGACATCTTCCGCCCCTTCTCGTCGCGGACAAGGGCGTGGACGTAGACGGTGTGGAAGGGTTTCTCGTCCACCATCGCGTATTGCATCATCATCATCCGGGCGACCCAGAAGAAGATGATGTCGAACCCGGTGACGAGGACCGAGGTCGGGAAGTATTTTTGCAGCGCCTCGTTCTGCGCGTCCGTGTCGGGGTCGCCGGTCCAACCCAGCGTGCCCAGCGGCCAGAGGCCGGAGGAGAACCAGGTGTCGAGCACGTCGGGGTCGCGCCAGACCGGATAGATCAGCTTGGTGGAGTCCTGGCTGACATTGTATTCGGCCAGCGAGGTAGCCAGCGCATGGACGGCGGCCTCGCGGTCCTCGACCTCGACCACGCGCGCGGTGTTCAGCGGGTGGGGCAGGCTGGCGAGGTCGTCGCGGAACGGATCGACGATCCCGTCGAAGGCGGCGGCGCAGTGGTGACGGTCGCCGGTATGGACGAGGTGGTCCTTGGTCAGGAGCGACAGCAGCTCGACCTCGTCCAGCGCGTCGTCGCCCTCGTCGTCGCGGAAGCTCGACGTGTGCAGGTCGATGCCGTACCAGACCGGAACCCGGTGGCCCCACCAGAGCTGGCGCGAGATGCACCACGGCTCGATGTTTTCCAGCCAGTGGAAATAGACCTTGGCGTCACGCTCGGGGAGGATGCGGGTGCCCTCGGTCGACTCCGCGGGCCGCTGCTGGCCGGTGCGGACGGCGTCGATGGCGGGGCCGACGATCTGCGCGGCGTCCACGAACCACTGGTCGGTCAGCATCGGCTCGATCACCACCTTGGAGCGGTCGCCGAAGGGCTGGGTGATCAGCTTTTCCTCGACCAGCGGGACGAGGTCGTCGCTGCGGATCTCGCTGCCTTCCTCGGTCTCTTTCGGGGCCTTGGCGGCCGCCTTTCCAAGGCGCGGGTCGGTCGTCTGGACCATGACGGCGAGGCCTTCGGCCGTGATTTCTTCCACGACCTTCGCACGCGCCTCGTAGCGGTCGAGGCCGCGATAGGCGTCGGGGACGAGGTTGATCGGGGTCGCGTCGGCGGGCGGGGCGATCTCGCCACGGGCGATGCGGCCGGCCATCTCGGCGGCCTCGGCATAGGGCAGGCCGTCCTCTCGCATCCGGGCGCGGGTGTCCATCAGCGCGTAGAGCGGGATGTTGTTGCGGGTTGCGACGCCGTAGTCGTTGAAGTCGTGCGCGCCGGTGATCTTGACCGCGCCCGAGCCGAAGGTGGGGTCGGGATATTCGTCGGTGATGATCGGGATCAGGCGGCGGTGTTCCTTGGGTCCGACCGGAATTTCGCAGAGTTGTCCGACGATTGGGGCGTAACGTTCATCCGATGGATGAACTGCGACGGCGCCGTCGCCCAGCATGGTTTCGGGCCGGGTGGTCGCGATCGAGATGTAGTCGCGCTCTTCCTCGAAGAGGGTGTTCCCGTCCTCGTCCTTCTCGACATAGGTGTAGGTGGCACCGCCGGCGAGCGGATACTTGAAGTGCCACATGTGGCCCTGCTGGTCGATGTTCTCGACCTCGAGATCCGAGATCGCCGTCTCGAAATGCGGGTCCCAGTTCACCAGCCGCTTGCCGCGATAGATGATGCCCTTGTCGTAGAACTCGACGAAGGTGCGGATCACGGCGGCGTGGAAATCCTGCTGCCCCTCGCGCGCGTCCGGGTCGCCCGGCGCGCCGCCCATGGTGAACGCCTCGCGCGACCAGTCGGCCGAGGCGCCGAGGCGCTTGAGCTGCCCGATGATCGTGCCGCGTGACTTCTTCTTCTGCTGCCAGACGCGGTCGAGGAACGCCTCGCGGCCCATCTCGGTCCTTGTGGGTTCGCCGTTGGCGGCCATCTCGCGTTCGGTCACCATCTGGGTGGCGATGCCGGCGTGGTCGGTGCCGGGCTGCCAGAGCGTGTCATAGCCCTGCATCCGCTTCCATCGCACCAGGATGTCCTGGAGCGTGTTGTTGAAGGCGTGGCCCATGTGGAGCGAGCCCGTCACGTTCGGCGGCGGGATCATGATCGAGAACGTCTCGGCGCCGGGTTTGGCGTTCGCGCCTGCGGCGAAGCAGCCTTCACGCTCCCAGAGTTCGTAGATGCGGGATTCGGCGCTGGCGGCGTCGAAGGTTTTCTCCATCGGCATGGGATCATCCTCGGTCTCGGGTCGCGAGGTGGATAACGCCTGATCCGGGCGAGGGAAAGCCGCCTTCAGCGGGTCAGGCATCGCGGGCGAGCATGGCGCAGGTGTCGCGGTATTCCTGCGCGAGACGGTCGCACAATTCGGCGGCGGGGAGGATGTCGTCGATGGCGGCGACGCCGTGGCCCGCGGACCAGATGTTCTTCCACGCGCGGGCTTCGTTGCCCATGTCCATCGGGCCGTGGTCGGGCAGGTCGTCGGGATCGAGACCGGCGGCGGTGATGGAGGCGCGCATGAAGTTGGCGTTCACGCCCGAGACCCTTGGCGTGTAGAGGATGTCGTTGGTTTTCGAGCCGACGACCATGTCCTTGTTCGCCTGGCTCACCATGCTTTCCTCGGTCGCGATGAAGCGGGTGCCGAGATAGGCGAGATCCGCCCCCATCGCGCGGGCGGCGGCGATATGCGCGCCGGTCGAGATCGCGCCGGACAAGGCGATGGCTCCGTCGAAGAACGAGCGGATCTCCGGGATGAAGCCGAAGGGCGACAGGGTGCCGCCGTGCCCGCCCGCGCCCGCGCAGACGGCGATCAACCCGTCGACGCCGGCCTCGACGGCCTTTTCGGCATGGCGGGTCTTGATGACGTCGTGGAACACCTTGCCGCCATAGGAGTGCACCGCGTCCACCACCTCTTTCACCGCGCCGAGCGAGGTGATGACCAGCGGCACCTTGTGCTTCACGCAGAGTTCGAGGTCGGGCTGCACCCGCTTGTTGGACCCGTGGACGATGATGTTGACGCCGTAGGGGGCTGGGTTCTCGACCTGGGACAGGCGCTCTTCGATCTGGGTCAGCCAGTCGCCGAAGCCTTCGGTCGTGCGCTGGTTCAGGGCGGGGAAGGTGCCCAGGATCCCTGACCGGCAGCATTCGACCACCAGATCGGGCCCCGACGTCAGGAACATCGGGGCCGCGATGGCGGGAATGCGAAGATTGTCGAATGGTTGCGGCATGGCGTCCTCCCTCGTTGCCGCCATCTAGCGGTGCGGGCGGGAGGACGCCAAGCCCGACGCGGCGTCGGGTTCCTGGTCGGGCGGGTTCAGTCGTCCCAGTCGGGCGCCATGTTGTCGGGCGAGATCAGGCGGCCGTTCCCTTGCCGCAGACCGTCGATGCGGGCGATCTCGTCGTCCGACAGCTTGATCTGGGCCGAGGCGAGGTTGTCGGCCAGGCGGTCCTTGTTCGCCGTCTTGGGAATGGCCACGCCGCCCTTGGCGAGGATCCACGCCACCGAGATCTGCGCGGGGTTCGCGTCATGCGCCGCGGCGATCTCTTTCATCGTGTCGTCCTGCAGCACGTTGCCGCGGGCGAGGGGGGAGTAGGCCTCCCACGGGATCTGCATCGCGTCGAGCGCGGCCATCAGGTTGCGCTGGTCGACGAAGGGGTGGAACTCGACCTGGTTCGCGGCGATCGGGTGGTTCATCACCGACTTCGCCTCTTCGAGATGCGCGATGGTGAAGTTCGACACGCCGCCGAACCGGACGTGGCCCTCGTCGATCAGCGCGTCGAGCACCGGGAGCGTTTCCTTCAGCGGGACGGATTTCGAGGGCCAGTGCAGGAGCAGCAGGTCGATATGGCCGACGTCGAGCGCCTCGAGCGACTCTTCCGCGGCCTTGCGGAAGTCGTCGGCGGCATGGCGGTCGGGCATGATCTTGGTCGTCAGGAAGATCTCGTCGCGGGGCACGCCGGAGGCGCGGATGCCCTCGCCGACCTCGGCCTCGTTGCCGTAGGCCTGGGCGGTGTCGATGTGGCGGTACCCCTCCTTCAGCGCTTGTTCCACGATCTCGGCGGTCTTGCCGGCGTCGGTCTGGAACGTGCCGAGGCCGAGGTTCGGAATCCTGGCGGGGCCGATGTGCTTGATGGGCATGGATGTCTCCTTGATCTGTCGGCGACGGAACGCGGGCCGACGGGGCCAAGGTTCCGTCAGGCCTCGACCCAGGCGTGGTCCTTGACCGCCTGCATCGCCACGTAGGTCGACGTGTGTGCGACGTGGGGAAGGGTCGAGATCCGCGCGGCCAGCACCTCGCGGTAGCGCACCATGTCGGCGGTGCGCACCTTCAGCAGGTAGTCGAAATGCCCGGCGATCAGGTGGCATTGTTCCACCTCGGGGATGCGGCGGACGGCCTCGTTGAAGGCGGCGATCGCGGCCTCGCGCGTTTCGGTCAGCTTGATCTGGATGAAGACGACGTGCTCGCGGTGCAGCCGCACCGGGTCGATCGTGGCGCGGTAGCCGGTGATCACGCCCTCGGCCTCGAGCCGCTTCAGCCGCGCCTGCACCGGGCTTTTCGACAGGCCGACACGCGCGGCGAGATCGGTGATGCTGAGCCGACCCTCGGTGCCCAGAATCTCGAGAATGGCGTGGTCGAACCGGTCCAGGCCGTCCCCCTTCATTTGCATTGTCCGAACCCCCATCTTTGGTCTATCCGCCCTCGAATCGTGGGGCCAACGGTCTGACATCCCGTCACTATCGCCCTAGGTAATGCCGATGAACAAGGTTGAGGAGCGTCCTGATGCCCCGCGATACAATGGTGCCCCCGGCCATTCTGCCGATGAACCCCTATCCCGATCCCGACGCCGTGCTGCAGGCGCTGATCGGCGAGGCCAACCTCGATAGCTCGGACCGCGAGGTGATCCACGAGAAGGCCACGAAGCTGGTCAAGCGCCTGAGGACCGAGGGCGACCCGGGCCTGATGGAGGTGTTCCTGGCGGAATACGGGCTGTCCACCGAAGAGGGCGTGGCGCTGATGTGCCTCGCCGAAGCGCTGCTGCGCGTGCCCGACGACGTGACGATCGACGACCTGATCGAGGACAAGATCGCCCCCGGCAAATGGTCCGAGCACCTGGGCAAGTCGTCCTCTCCGCTGGTCAACGCATCGACCTGGGCGCTGATGTTCACCGGCCGGGTGCTGGACGAGCGCGACACGCGGCCGCTCAGGGCGCTGCGCGGCGCGGTCAAGCGCATGGGCGAGCCGGTGATCCGCCGCGCCACCGACCAGGCGATGCGCGTCATGGGCCGCCAGTTCGTGCTGGGCCAGACGATGGACAAGGCCATGGAGCGCGCCGCCAGGATGGAGGCGAAGGGCTACACCTATTCCTACGACATGCTGGGCGAGGCAGCCCAGACCTATGTCGACGCCGAGCGCTACCGCAAGTCCTACGAGGGCGCGATCGAGAAGATGGCGAAGCGCGCCACCAAGGGCGACATCGCGACGAATCCGGGGATCTCGGTCAAGTTCTCGGCGCTGCATCCCCGTTACGAGGTGGCGCAGCGCGAGCGCGTGCTCGAAGAACTGGTGCCCGTGGTGCGCGACCTCGCCGCGCAGGCGGCGAAGCTGAAGATCGGCTTCAACGTCGACGCTGAAGAGCAGGACCGCCTGACCCTGTCGCTCGAGGTGATCGAGCGGGTGCTCGAGGATGAGCGGCTCGTCGGCTGGGACGGCTTCGGCATCGTCGTGCAGGCCTACGGTCCCCGCGCGGGCGCCGCCATCGACTGGATCGCCCAGACGGCCGAGCGGCTGGACCGCAAGCTGATGGTGCGCCTCGTCAAGGGCGCCTACTGGGACACAGAGATCAAGCTGGCCCAGCAGGAGGGGCTGCCGCTCTTTCCGGTCTATTCGCGCAAGCCCGCGACCGACGTGAGCTTCATGGCCAATGCGCGCAAGCTGTTGCGCTACCGCGACCGGATCTACCCGCAATTCGCCACGCATAACGCCCACACGGTGGCGTCGGTGCTGCACATGGTCAAATCCGAGGGCGCCCGCCGCGACGAGTTCGAGTTCCAGCGCCTGCACGGCATGGGCGAGTCGCTCTACGACATCGTGATGGCGGACGAGAACATCCGCTGCCGCATCTACGCCCCCGTCGGCGCGCATCGCGACCTGCTGGCCTACCTTGTGCGGAGGCTCCTGGAGAACGGCGCGAACTCGTCCTTCGTGAACCAGATCGTCGACGAGGACGTCCCGGCCGAGCAGGTGGCCGAAGACCCCTATGCGGCGCTGGGCTACTCGGCGCCGGTCACGCCGGGGACCGAGATCTTCCTGCCCCAGCGCAGGAACTCGCGCGGGTGGGATCTTGCGAATCCCGGACACCTCGAAGAGATCGAAAACGCCCGCGCCGCGTTCCGGACGCACCGCTTCGAGGCAGCCCCCCTGCTGGCGGGCGAGGCGCAGCCGCACGATCCGATCGAGCGGGTGAACCCCTCGGACCCGTCGGACGTGGTGGGCGTGACCCGCTTTGCCAGCGAGGCCGACGTGGAGACCGCGTTCACCGCGGCGCGCACCTGGACCGCGTCGAAGGAAGAGCGCAAGGCCGTTCTGATGCGCGCGGCGGACCTCTATGAAGAGAACTTCGGCGAGATCTTTGCCGTCCTTGCCCGCGAGGCCGGCAAGACGCTGCCCGACGCGGTGGCCGAGCTGCGCGAGGCGGTGGATTTCCTCAACTACTATGCCGAGCAGATCGACACGCTGGACAGCGAGCCGGTAGGCCGGTTCGTCTGCATCAGCCCGTGGAACTTCCCGCTGGCGATCTTCACCGGCCAGATCGCGGCCGCGCTGGCCGCGGGCAACGCGGTGCTGGCCAAGCCGGCCGAGCAGGCGCCGCTGGTGGGCGCGCTGGGCGCGCGCCTGCTGCACGAGGCGGGCGTTCCGCGCGAGGCGTTGCAGCTTCTGCCGGGTGCCGGCGACATCGGCGCCAAGCTGACCTCGGACTCGCGCCTCGACGGGGCGGCCTTCACCGGCTCGACCGAGGTGGCGCGGCTCATCAAGTGCGCGATGGCCGAGAACGCGCGTCCCGCGGCACCGCTGGTGGCCGAGACGGGCGGGCTGAACGCGATGATTGTGGATTCGACCGCGCTGCCCGAACAGGCGGTGCAGGCGCTGATGGAATCGGCCTTCCAGTCGGCCGGTCAGCGCTGCTCGGCCTGTCGCTGCGTCTATGTGCAGGAGGACATCGCCGATAGTTTCCTCGAGATGCTCAAGGGCGCGATGGACGCGTTCTACCCGGCCGAACCGTGGATGCTGGCCTCGGACAGCGGGCCGCTGATCGACGGCGACGCCCACGAGGAAATCGGCGGCTATGTCGAAAAGATGCGCGCCCGGGGCCGGCTGATCCACCAGGGCTACGCCCCGCGCAAGGGCCACTTCCTTGCGCCCGCGCTGGTCCGGGTGAAGGGCATGCAGGAGATCGAGAAGGAAGTCTTCGGGCCGGTGCTGCACGTGGCGACCTTCAAGGCGAACGACCTCGACCGGGTGATCGACGCGATCAACTCGAAGGGCTATGGCCTGACCTTCGGCCTGCACACCAGGATCGACGACCGCGTGCAGCACGTCACCGACCGGATCAAGGCAGGCAACCTCTACGTCAATCGCAACCAGATCGGCGCAATCGTCGGCAGCCAACCCTTCGGCGGCGAGGGGCTGTCGGGCACCGGACCCAAGGCGGGGGGGCCGTTCTACCTGCCGCGGTTCCAGAAGCCGGTGGCGCCTGAGCCCCCGCAAAGCCCCGTCGACCTGCCGGGGCCCACGGGCGAGTCCAACCGCCTGTACCTGAGCGCCCGGCCCGAGGTCCTGTGCCTCGGCCCGAGCGAAGAGGACAAGGACGCGCAGATTGCCGCGGTCGAGCGTCTGGGCGGTAAAGCCCGCCGTGGCGACTTCGACCGTGGCCTCTCGTCCGAGCCGGCCTTCGGGTCGGTCCTGTGGTGGGGCGACGACGAGACCGGGCGCGACATCGCCCGCCAGCTCGCGCGTCGCGAGGGGCCGCTGATTGCCCTGCAGATGGGCCAGCCCATCGTGGGCGACGTGTTCCACGAGCGGCACCTGTGCATCGACACAACCGCCTCGGGCGGCAACGCCCAGCTTCTGGCCGAAGTCGCCGCGAACGACCCCCGCGCGAAGGGCGAGGCGCCGTCGACCGGGCCGAAGGTGCCAGGCGTCGAATGACATCCCCGCGCGCCCTGCTTGATTGGCGGGGCGCGCGGTCCACCTCTGCCGCATGTTCCCGATCCGCGACCACAACCCCAGCCGCCGGACCCCCTTCGTGGTCTATGCGCTGCTCGTGGCGAACGTGGTCCTCTACTTCGCGTCGGTGCCCTACCTGAACAGCCCGCAATTCCTGACGGACTGGGCGGTGATCCCGGCATTGTCCTATCCCGCGACCTACGTGACCTCGCAATTCCTGCACGGCGGGTTGCTGCACCTCGGGGGCAACATGCTGTTCCTGTGGATCTTCGGCGACAACTTGGAGGATCGGATGGGGCACGTCATGTTCCTCGGCTTCTACCTGCTCTGCGGAGTGGCAGCCGGGGTTGGGCAGACGCTGGCCGATCCCGTGTCCGTCGTGCCAATGATCGGCGCGTCGGGGGCCATCGCGGGGGTGATGGGGGGCTACCTGCTGCTGTTTCCACGGGCGCGGGTCGACGTGCTGCTGATCTTCATCATCTTCTTCCGCATCTTTCCGGTGCCTGCCTGGATCGTGCTGGGCCTCTGGTTCGCGATCCAGGTCGCGTCGGGGGCGGCGATGCCGGCAGATATGGGCGGCGTCGCGTATTGGGCGCACGCGGCGGGGTTCATCACGGGGCTGGTCCTGACGCTGCCGGTGTTCCTGCGCCTCGGCGGGCCGGTCTTCTGGAACCGCCACCACGGCCTGCCGCCATACCCCGAGGCCGAATATCGCTGGCGACGGTCCCCCATCCCGCGGGCGGGGCACAGGCGATGAAGGTGCGGGCGACATGCCATTGCGGCGCGGTGCAGCTTGAGGCGGTGCTCAGCGAGGGGCTTGACGCGGCGCGACGCTGCGACTGTTCGTTCTGCGCGCGGCGGCAGGGGGCGAACGTGTCGGCCCGGGCCGAGGATGTGCGGGTGGTGCGGGGGACCGAGGCGCTGTCGCTCTACCAGTGGGGCACGAAGACGGCCGAGCACTGGTTCTGCCGGATCTGCGGGATCTACACGCACCACAGGCGGCGGTCGGACCCCGGCGAGTTCGGGATCAACGTGGGCTGCATCGAAGGCGTTGATCTGCGCGCGCTGGAGCCGATCCCGATGACCGACGGCCGCAACCACCCCAGCGACGCCTGAGCGTCAGGCGTTCGCGCGCAGCTCCCTGGCGAAGGCCTCGAAGACATTGGCGTTGCCGGCGATCACGGTGCGCGAGGTAAAGACATCCTCGCCCGCCAGCGCCTCGGCGAAACCGCCGGCTTCGCGCACGATCAAGAGGCCGGCGGCGACGTCCCAGGGCTCGATCCCGCGCTCCCAGTAGCCGTCGTAGCGGCCGGCGGCGACGTAAGCCAGGTCGAGGCTCGCCACCCCGAAGCGGCGCACGCCCGAGGTCGCGGGCAGGATGCGGCCGAGATCCCGAAGCTTCAGCGGCAGTTCGGGCTTCGATCCCCAGGGCAGGCCGGTGGCGAAGAGGCTTTCGATCATCCGCGTGCGGCCCGAGACGCGCAGGCGCTGGTCGTTCATGAAGGCGCCTGCGCCACGCTCGGCCCAGAACATCTCGTCCTTGGCGGGGTCGTAGATGACGGCCGACACGATCTCGCCCTTGTGCTCGAGCGCGATCGAGATCGCCCAGTGGGGCAGGCCGTGCAGGAAGTTCGTCGTGCCGTCGAGCGGGTCGACGATCCAGCGGCGGGTCGGGTCCTTGCCCTCGACCGGCTTGCTTTCCTCGCCGACCCAGCCGTAGTTCGGCCGCTCGGTCGTCAGGATGTTGCGGATCGTCTCTTCGGCGGCGGTGTCGGCGCGGCTGACGAAGTCGCCCGTGCCCTTGACGGAAACCTGCAGGTTCTCGACCTCGCGGAAGTCCCGCACGAGTTGACGGGCCGCGGCGCGCGCGGCCTTGACCATGATTGTAAGATTGGCGCTGCCCTGCATCGTCGTCCGCCTTCCGTGATCAGTCCCGCGCTATAGGCCCCGCAGGAACAAATGCCAACCGCTTGTCGTATGTATCACGTGGCAGACCTTTTTGCCGAAGGAAGACCGACGGTGCAGCACATCTGGACATACCACGCCGCGATCCCCCGAAGCCGCCGCAGCGGATTCGAGGCCGCTGCAAAGGACGCCGCGCAGCAGTTCTACGATGCCGGGGCCATAACGGTTCACGACGCGTGGGAGGCGGACACGCCGAACGGTAGCTTCACCTCGTTTCCCGCAGCGCTGGGGAAGACCGAGGACGAGGCCGTCGTGTTCGGCTACGTCATCTGGCCGGATGCCGAAACGGCCGAAAAGTGCATGGAGATCATGGGCAATGATCCCAAGTGGTCCTGCATTCCGTTCATGGAAGGCGACGGGAAAAAGCTGCTCTGGGGCCAGTTCGGCCCCATTGCCAAGACCTAGGCCATGCCGCTTTGCGTGGCCGCGGCCGCCCGGCGGATGGCGGCGATGTTGTCGTGATAGGCCTGCGGGGCGGCGACCGAACCGCCCTTGAATACCGCCGAGCCCGCGACCAGCACGTCCGCCCCGGCCCGCGCCACGCGCGGCGCAGTTTCGGTCGTGATGCCGCCGTCGACCTGAATGTGGATCGGGCGGTCTGCGATCATCGCGCGGATGCGGGCGATCTTGGTGGTCATGTGAATGAAGCTCTGTCCGCCGAAGCCCGGGTTGACCGTCATCACCAGCACGAGGTCCACCAGATCCAGCAGGTTTTCGACCGCCTCGGCCGGGGTGCCGGGGTTCAGGGCGACGCCCGCCCGCATCCCCGCGTCGCGGATCGCCTGCAGGGTGCGGTGGATATGGGGGCCGGCTTCGACATGGGCGGTCAGGCGGTCGGCGCCGGCCTCGGCATAGGCCGGGATCGAGGGGTCCACCGGCGCGATCATCAGGTGGACGTCCATCAGCGTCTTCACATGGGGGCGGAACGCCTTCACCGCCGGGGGTCCGAAGGTCAGGTTCGGGACGAAGTGGTTGTCCATCACGTCGACGTGGACCCAGTCGGCGCCGGCATCCTCGACGGCGCGGATTTCGCGCCCGAAATCGGCGAAGTCGGCAGAGAGGATCGAGGGGGCGATCTTGATGCTCATGGTGTCAGGTCCTTGTGCCGGAGAAGCGCGAGGCCCAATCCTCGCGCTGGTCGTCGGTGATCTTGGCAAAGAGGTTCTCGGGCACGTCGAACGCGTGACCGGCGGGCAGGGCGGCGAGCGCCTGTTCCACGTCGTTGGGCCAGGCCGCGTCGGTGCGCATCGCCTTCAGCATCGCGTCGGCCGCGTCGGGGATGAAGGGCTGCGACAGGATGCCGTAGAGGCGGATCAGGTTCAGCGACAGGCGGATGATCGCGGCGGCGCGGTCCGGGTCTTCCTTGAAGGCGGACCATGGGGCGGTGCGTTGCAGGTACTCGTTGCCCACGACCCAGATCGCGCGCAGCTCGGCCGCCGCTTTCCGGATCTCGATCGCGTCCATGAGGCGCGTGTATTCGGCCACGCGCGTGGTCAGGTCGGCGATCACCGCCTCTTCCTCGGGGCCGTAGGTGCCGCCTTCGGGGACAGTCTCGTCGAATTTCGAGCGGCAGAACTTGGTCACGCGGCTGACGAAGTTGCCCAGCACGTCCGCGAGGTCGCGGTTGGATGCGGCTTGGAATGTCTCCCACGTGAATTCGGAGTCGCCGTTTTCGGGGGCGTTGCGCAGCAGGTACCAGCGCCAGTAGTCGGCCGGCAGGATCGACAGCGCCTGGTCCATGAACACGCCGCGGCCCTGCGAGGTCGAGAACTGGCCGCCATCATAGTTCAGGTAGTTGAACGACTTGATGTAGTCGACGAGCTTCCAGTCCTCGCCCGTGCTGTTGGCACCCATGATCGTCACGGGGAAGGAGAGGGTGTGGAACGGCACGTTGTCCTTGCCCATGAACTGGACATAGCGCACGTCGTCGGCGCCATGCTCGGTGCGCCACCAGCGCTGCCAGTCGGCGTCGCCCAAGCCGTTGGCGTCGGTCCATTCCTTGGCGCAGGCGATGTATTCGATGGGCGCGTCGAACCAGACGTAGAAGACCTTGCCTTCCATGCCCGGCCATTCCGCGTCGCCCTTCTTGACCGGCACGCCCCAGTCGAGGTCGCGGGTGATGCCGCGGTCCTGCAACCCGTCGCCATCGTCGAGCCACTTCTTGGCGATCGAGGTCGTCAGGATCGGCCAGTCTTCCCGTGTGTCGATCCAGTTGCGCAGGTCGTCGCGCATCTTGGATTGCAGCAGGTACAGGTGCTTGGTCTCGCGCACCTCGAGGTCGGTCGAGCCCGAGATGGCCGAGCGCGGCTCGATCAGGTCGACCGGGTCAAGCTGCTTGGTGCAGTTCTCGCACTGGTCGCCGCGCGCCTTGTCGTAGCCGCAGTTCGGGCAGGTGCCCTCGATATAGCGGTCGGGCAGGAAGCGGCCGTCGGCGTTGGAGTAGACCTGCGTTTCGGTCCGCTCCTCGATCAGGCCGGCCTCGTAAAGCTTGGCGGCGAAGTGCTGGGTCAGCTGGCGGTTCTGCGCGCTGGAGGAGCGGCCGAACTTGTCGAAGGACAAGAGGAACCCGTCGCTCAGGTCCTTCTGGGTCTGCCACATCTCGGCGCAATATTCGGCGACCGGCTTGCCGGCCTTCTGCGCGGCAATCTCGGCGGGGGTGCCGTGCTCATCGGTGGCGCAGAGGAACAGCACCTCGTCGCCGCGCCCGCGCCGGTAGCGGGCATAGAGGTCCGCGGGCAGCATCGAGCCGACGAGGTTCCCGAGGTGCTTGATGCCGTTGATATAGGGGATCGCCGAGGTGATCAGGACGCGGGACATGGGGGCCTCGTTTCAGGTGTCGCGCCCGTTTAGCCCCAAGGTGCGACGATATCCAGCGTTTGACCGGGGCGGGGCGCGGCATAGCTGCTGAGCCATGAAACATGCACTCGTCACAGGCGGCGCCAACGGGATCGGCAGGGGGATCACAGCCCACCTGCTGGACCTTGGCTGGGCCGTCCACGCGCTGGATCGCGACGCCAGCAGCCTCGCCGATCTTCCCGATCACGAACGTCTGTCGCGCGTCGAGGCGGACGTCTCGGACGAGGCCTCCGTTCAGGCTGCGGTCGAGGGGCTGGAGCGGCTCGACCTGCTGGTGTCGAACGCCGGTATCGCAAACCCGGAAAGCGGTCCGGTCGAGGATCTGGCGCTCGAGGATTGGAACGCGTGGATCGGGACGAACCTGACAGGCAGCTTCCTGATGGCCAAGCACACGGTGCCGCTGCTGCGGGCGTCGAACGGGTCGATGATCCTGATGTCCTCGACCCGCGCCTTCATGTCCGAGCCGAATACCGAGGCCTATGCCGCGACGAAGGGCGGGCTGGTGGCGCTGACCCACGCGCTTGCGGTGTCGCTGGGGCCGGCGGTCCGGGTGAATGGCATCGCGCCCGGCTGGATCGTGACGGGAGACTTCGCCAGCTTGCGGGACGTGGATCACGAGCAGCATCCTGCGGGCCGGGCGGGCAAGCCCTCGGACATCGCGAAGGCGGTGGAGTATCTTTCCGGGGCCGAGTTCACCACCGGCCAGATCCTGACCATCGACGGCGGGATGACGCGCAAGATGATCTATGCCGAATAGCCGCGCGCTGGTGATCGGCGCGTCCGGCGGCGTCGGGGCGGCGGTGGCGGACGAGTTGACCAAGCGGGGCGCCGGGGTCACGCGGCTGTCGCGACGTGCGGACGGCTTGGACCTGACGGACGAGGCGTGCGTCGCGGAGGCGATCGGGGCGCTGGACCACTCGTTCGACCTTGTGTTCGTGGCGACCGGGGCGCTGACCTCGACCCGCGCGGCGCCAGAGAAGTCGCTGGCGGAGCTGGGTGCGGAGGAGCTGATCGCGCAGGTCCGGTTGAACGCGCTGGGGCCGGCGCTGGTACTCAAGCACCTCAAGCCGCACATCCCGCGCCGCGAGCGGTTCGTCTTTGCCGCCCTGTCGGCGCGGGTGGGGTCGATCGGGGATAACGGGCTGGGCGGATGGTATTCCTATCGGACGTCGAAGGCGGCGCTGAACAGCCTGCTGCATGGCGCGGCGGTCGAACTGGCGCGGACCCACCGGCAGGCCATCGTCGCCTGCCTGCACCCCGGGACCGTCGCGACCGACTTCACCGAAGGCTACGACCGCAACAAGGTCGGCCCCAAAGACGCCGCCGCCAGCCTGATCGACGTGATCGAAGGGCTGACGCCGGCGCAATCGGGCGGCTTCTTCGACTATGCGGGGCGCAGCATCCCCTGGTAGCGCGGCTCAGGCGGCCAGCGCCGATTGTTCCTGCATCGCCTCGGCCGCGATCTCGAAGCTGCGCATCCGGTCGGCATGGCCGTGGATGTTGCCGGTCAGAATCACCTCGTCGGGTCGGTGCCGTTCGAGGATTGCCGCGATCTGGTCGGCGACCTCGGACTTCGTGCCGGTGGCGGTGATGCGCAGCGCGTGGTCGACGGCCTGCGTCATTTGAGTGCCGATCGCGGCCTCGATGTCATCGACCGGGGCGGGCAGCTTGCCCGGCTGGCCGGTGCGCAGCCGGGCGAAGGCCTGCTGCATCGACGTCCGCATCCGTACCGCCTGCTCGCGCGTGTCGGCGGCGAAGACGTTGATCGCGATCATCGCGTAGGGGTTGGGGTGCGCCTCGGACGGCTGATAGCTTTCGCGGTAGAGGCGCAGGGCGTCCTCCATCGCGTCGGGGGCGAAGTGCGATGCGAAGGCGTAAGGCAGGCCGTTCTGCGCGGCGAACCCGGCGCCGAAAAGCGACGATCCCAGGATATAGAGCGGCACGTTCGTTCCTTCGCCCGGCACGGCGATGATCGGGTCGCCGGGCTGCGCGGGGCTGAATAACTGCTGGAGCAGGGCGACGTCCTTGGGGAAGTCGTCGCGGCCGGGGCGGTAGAGCGCGCGCATCACGTTCATGTCGCCGCCCGGCGCGCGGCCAAGGCCAAGGTCGATCCGGCCGGAATACATCGTCTCCAGCGTGCCGAACTGCTCGGCGATGGCCAGCGGCGCGTGGTTGCCCAACATGATGCCGCCCGCGCCGACGCGCATGGTCTTGGTGGCGCCCGCGACGTGGCCAATCAGAACCGAGGTTGCGGCCGAGGCGATGCCGGGCATGTTGTGATGCTCGGCCAGCCAAAAGCGGTGGTAGCCCAAGGCTTCGGCATGGCGGGCAAGGTCGACGGTGTTCGCGATGGCCTCGCGCGCATCGGAGCCTTCGGCAACGGGCGACAGGTCGAGTAGGGAATAACGCATGAGACTGCTCCTTTTCCCGACATATGGGGCAGGGGCAGGGCGGTCGAAAGGGGTCAGCCGTCCTCGCTCGGGTCGACGTCGGCCGCCGGTTCGGCCTCGACCTCGGCGGCGGGCTCGGCCCGCGCTGTCAGCGCGCCCGAGACCCAGGTGCCCGACTCTTCCTCGCCCGAGGCATAGGTCAGGGTGCCTTCGCCCTGGCGCTGGCCGTCGACGAACGCGCCGCGATAGACGTCGCCGCCCGAATAGGTCGCCACGCCTTCGCCCTGGATCTCGCCGTCGGTGAACTCGCCCTCATAGACCGTGCCGTCGGGGAAGGTGATGCGGCCCTGGCCGTCGCGCTGATCCTCCGCGTACTCGCCCTGGTAGACGGTGCCGTCGGGGTAGGTGGTGGTGCCTTCGCCCTGGCGCATCCCGTTCTCGAACTGGCCCTCGTAGATCGTGCCGTCGGGCAGCGTCAGCACCCCGCGCCCCGAGCGGGCGGCATCGGCGAACTCGCCCTCGTAGACTGCGCCGTTCGGATAGGTCGCGGTGCCTTCGCCCTGGATCACGCCGCCTTCCCAGGCGCCGTCGTAGATGGTGCCGTCGGGATAGGTAATGGTGCCTTGCCCCTCGGGCAGGTCGTTGCGGAACTGGCCGGTATAGATCGAGCCGTCGGGATAGGTCGCCGTCCCCTGGCCCTCGATCCGGCCCGCGACCCAGTCGCCGGTATAGCTGTAGCCGCTCGCGCGGGCGAACGTGCCCGTGCCCTCGCGCAGGTCGTTGTTGAAGTCGCCCTCGTAGGTGTCGCCGTTGGCGTAATCGACGCGGCCCGTGCCCTGACGCAGGCCGGCGACGAAATCGCCGGTATAGACGTCGCCGTTCGCCAGCGTCAGCGTGCCTTCGCCGGTGATCTCGCCCTGATCCCACTCGCCTTCATAAACCAGCCCCTCGGACGTCTCGAGCCGCCCTTGCCCGTCGCGCCGCCCGTCCGCCAGCCTCCCGGTATAGACCGAGCCGTCCACATAGGTGATCGTGCCTTGCCCGGCTTTCTCGCCGTAGACCCACTCGCCCTCGTAAGTATAGCCGCTTTCAGTCGTCAGGGTGCCTTGGCCGTGGCGCTGGGCGTTGCGGAAGCTGCCCTCGTAGCGGCTGCCGTCGGGATAGGTCGCGACGCCCTCGCCCTCGATCACGCCAGCCAGCCAGTCGCCCTCGTAGGTCGAGCCGTCGGCGAAGGTGATCCGGCCCTGCCCGTGGGGCTTGCCGGACAGGAACTCGCCCTCATAGATCGATTCATCGGGGAAGTGCGCGACGCCCTGGCCGCGGATCTCGCCCTCGACCCACTCGCCCGAGTATTCATAGCCGTTCGGCAGCCGATAGGTGCCCTGACCGTGCTGGCGGCCGTTTTCGAACGTACCTTCGTAGACGCCGCCATCCTCGTACTGCTTGGTCACGATCTCGCCGTCCTGCGAAAGGGCAGGGGTCGCGGCCAGGATCATCAAGCCGATCAGCCCGTGTCGCATGGGGTCCCTCCCAAGAAATGCGCGCAATCGTCCGTTTCCGTGGGAAATTAGCCGCCTGCCCCTCGGGTCGCAACGCTTTTCGCCGCCGCGCCCTTTCCCCCGCCGCGCCGCCCGTTACGTCGCGCCCAGCACCGGAGAGACGCATGACCGACCGCTTCCGCTTTACGCTCGCGCAACTGAACCCCGTGGTGGGTGACCTCCGGGGCAACGCCGCCAAGGCCCGCGCCGCGTGGGAGGCCGGGCGCGCGGCGGGCGCCAACCTTTTGGCGCTGCCCGAGATGTTCGTGACGGGCCACCCGGTTCAGGACCTGGCGTTGAAGCCGGGGTTTCGTGCGGCGGCGATGGAGGCGGTGGAACGTCTCGCGGCAGACTGCGCCGACGGTCCGGCGCTGGCCATCGGCGGGCCCTGGATGGAGGGCGGCCAGCTGCATGACGCCTACTGGGTCTGTCAGGGCGGGCGGGTGACGGCGCGGGTGCTGAAGCATCGGGTGTCGGGTGACGAACGGCGCCTCTACGAGGCCGGTCCGATTTCAGGCCCCGTCGCGGTGGGGCCGGTGCGGATCGGCTTTCCCATCGGCGAGGACGCCTGGTCCGAGGACGTGGCCGAGGCCCAGGCCGAAAGCGGCGCCGAGATCCTGCTGGTCCCGAGCGCGGCGCCCTATCACCGTGGCACGCACAACGTCCGGCTGTCCCACATGGTCGCGCGCGTGGTCGAGACGGGCCTGCCGCTGGCCTGTCTCAACATGGTCGGCGGTCAGGACGAGATGGTCTTCGACGGGGCGAGCTTTGTGCTGAACCCCGGCGGCGCGCTCGCCCGGCAGATGTCGTTCTGCGACGAAGACATCGCGCACGTCGATTTCCTGCGGACCGAGAGCGGCTGGCGCGCGGAAAAGGGCGCGTGCGCCAGCCTGCCGGACGAATGGCAGGCCGACTACCGCGTCATGGTCGAAGCGCTGCGCGACCACGTGCGGAAGTCCGGCTTCAGCAAGGTGCTGCTGGAACTGTCGGGCGGGCTGAGCAGCGCTCTCGTCGCGGCAATCGCTGCCGACGCGCTGGGGCCTGCGAATGTGCGTTGCGTGACGCTGCCGTCGAACGACACGCCGCAGGATGCGCGCGACGCCGCGGCAGAACTGGGCCGCTTGCTCGGCTGCCATCTGGATGAGGTGGGGATCGACGGTGCGCTCGGGGCGATGCACGAGGCCCTTGCGACTGCCGAAGCAGGCGGCGGGGCTACGACGGCTCGCCTGCGCGCGGTTGTCCTGATGGCGTTGTGCGACACGTCAGGCGAAGTGCTTTTGTCCGCCGTCAGCAAGTCCGACATCGCAGTGGGCGAGGGGGCGCCCTACGGCGGCTTTGCCCCGCTCAAGGACCTCTACAAGACTCGCGTGACCGAGATCTGCCGCTGGCGCAATGCCAATCACCGCCCGTGGATGCAGGCTCCCGCGGGCGAGGTGATCCCGCCCCGGCTCCTCGACTCCCTGCCGACCAAGGCGCTCGACGACATCGTCGAGCAGCTTGTCGAGCGCGACGCCAGCATCCGGGATGTCGTTGCGCGCGGGCACGACCGAGAGATGGTGTGTGAGGTCGAGCGGCTGATCCATCGGGGCGAGCACCTGCGCCAGCAAGCCCCGCCCGGTCCGCGCCTCACGTCGGGGGCCTTCCGGACCGACCGGCGCTATCCGATCGTCAACCGCTGGCGCGACCCGTCGTGACCGCCCGCCTGGGTCACGCGCTACTGCGGGCGGCGCCGACGCAGACCACGCGGCCGGGCAAGGTGATCTGGACCGTGGCGCCGCGACCGATCCGCGGCGGCAAGGGCGTGACGGTTCCGCCCACGCCGCCCACGAGCCGCAGGACCGCCCCAAGACCATAGCCGCGCCCGTCGGTGCGAAGGCCCCCCTCGTCGTGGGACAGCGGGTTCCGGCCCTTGCCGAAGCCCGGTCCGTCGTCGGCGACCACGAAGGACAGGCAGGCGTCGCCAGGGCCGGTATCAAGGAACACCTCGACCACCCGGTCGGCGTAGCGCACCGCATTGTCGAGAAGGTTGCGCAGCCCGACCAGGAGGATCGCGGCGTCAGCCTCGACCAGCGCCTCGGGGAACACGATCTCGAGCCGGTGGGACGGGTCGACGAGGGCGGCGACATCGCGGCAGAGGTCGCCGAACGGCACCACCTCGATCCGCGGGACAAGGGGATCGGCGGTCGAGAGCCGCTCCATCAGCGTGTCGACCGATTGCAGCGCACTGCGGGCCACGGCAGCGCAGGTTTCCGCCAGTTCGCGGCTGTCGTCATGGTCCTGCAACTCGTCCAGCATCATGTCCGACAGCGACACCAGATTGGCCAGCGGCGCGCGGATGTCGTGGATCGTGAGGCCGGCCATCGACCGGGTGAGCGAGATGGTCTCGGTCTGACGCGCGATCTCTTCGGATTGACGGAAGGAAAGGACCTTCAGGTCGGCCACGTTCACGGCCGTCCCGATCAGGCGGTCCGGCGCGAACGGGCGCAGGGTGATGCGCCACCACAGGTCCTTCCCCGAGGCCGACAGGCGCAGGTCCCGTGTCACCGGCCCGCCGGTCGTCAACGCGACATGCGCCTGCGCCGTCAGCCGACGGGCAAGGGGCGGGGGCAAGGACGAGGCGCCGTCCATGCTGGCCTCGGCCAGGACCGCGCGGAACGGGGCGTTCATATGCGAGAAGGAGAACATGCCGTCCTCTGCGCGCGTCAGGATGACCGCGGGAACCCCCAGATCGTCCAGCTGCACCGCAACCGGCTGGGGTCGGGCGCAGGCGCGCGCATGCTGCATGATAAGGGCCCCCTCGATCGTCTTTCCGCGACACTAGGCGCGGGTTCTGAACAATCGGTTTCCCGCGACGTGTCTCTTGCGCCGAATTCGTTGCGAATGAACAAGAAAAAGCCCGCCGGAGCGGGCTCCGGCGGGCGCAACATTGTCCGTTCAGGCGAGGGTCACTCGCGATTGCCGAGGAAGCTCAGAAGGAACATGAACAGGTTGATGAAGTCGAGATAGAGGTTCAGCGCCCCCATGATGGCCGACTTGTGCAGCCACTCCTGGTCCATCGACTGCGCGTGCTGGATGTAGTCGGTCTTGATCCGCTGCGTGTCGTAGGCGGTCAGGCCGGCGAAGATCAGGACGCCCAGCGCCGAGATAGCGAAGGCGATGGCCGGCGAGCCGAGGAAGATGTTGACGATGGACGCGACGATCAGGCCGATCACGCCCATGATGAGGAATGATCCCCAGCCCGAGATGTCCTTCTTGGTGGTGTATCCCCACAGCGACAGGCCGGCGAAGGCGATCGCGGTGATCAGGAACGTCTGCGCGATCGAGACGCCCGTGTAGACCAGGAAGATCGAGCTCAGCGACAGACCCATCAGAACGGCGAAGGTGTAGAAGAACAGCTGCGCGCCGGCCGCCGAGATGCGGTTGATTGCCGCACCGAAGGCGAAAACCATGATGAGCGGCGCGAACATGATCAGCCACTTCAGCGGCGACGCGTATAGCGCGACACCGAGCTGGGTCGGCCCATCCTCGGTCATAGCGAGGCCCGAGATCGCCCACGCCGCGAGCGCGGTGATGACCATGCCCACGGACATCGTGCCGTAGACCTTGTTCATATGGGCGCGAAGCCCCTCGTCGATCTGCGCGGTGCGCGTGCCCGCACCCGCGCGGATCGTCTGGTAGTCTGCCATTGTGGTTGCCTCCAAACCAAATCCGCAAGACCGGAGCCTTCCGGTCCTCGGACATGAATATCGGCAATCAGGGCGCCCCGTTCAAGACGTTGTTCCGGGTTGCAGATTTATTTCCGCCAGTGTGCGGGTGCGTCCCAGACGGGGCGGCCGGCTTCGGCCTCGGCCTCGATGCGCGAGCAGCCGATGTCGCTCAGCATGCGCGCGTCCAGCTCGCCCAGCTGGCGGCGCTGGCGATACAAACCCCACCACTCGAGAAGGCTGGTCCGGCGCAGTATTCCGAGGCGCCGCGCCCGGATGGCGCGGGTCGAGAGGGCGGTCATCGATCTGTGTCCTTCTGTTATGTGACAGAGCTGTGGCATCATTTCGATTGATGGATAGCCCGGTCGGGACTAAGATGTGAAACGAATAGAATTGTGTTCTCCCATCACAAAGGCTGATATGCCCCGCAATCTGGATCTGACCGCCCTGCGCTCTTTCGTGGCCGTCGCGGATGTCGGCGGCGTCACCCGCGCCGCTGGGCACCTGCACCTGACGCAATCGGCGGTCTCGATGCAGTTGAAACGCCTCGAGGAATCGCTCGGGACGCGGCTTCTGGACCGCACCACGCGCAGCGTTGCGCTGACGCCCGCGGGCGAGCAGCTGGTCAGCTATGCCCGCCGGATGCTGACGCTGAACGACGAGGCGATCGCGCGGATGACCGACGACGTCTATGAGGGCGAGATCACGCTCGGGGTGCCGCACGACATTCTCTACCCGGCGATTCCCCCCGTGCTGGCCGCCTTCGCCCAGCGGTTCCCGCGGATGCGCGTCCACCTTCTGTCGCTCGGCACGCGCACCCTGCGCGAGATGTTCGCGCGGGGCGAATGCGACGCGATCCTCACCACCGAAGAGACACTTGGCGAGGGGGGCGAGACGCTGGCCGTCCTGCCGCTGATCTGGGCGGGGGCGATGAACGGCGTGGCGTGGCGCCAGCGGCCGCTGCGTTTTGCCTTCACGCGGACCTGCATCTTCAGCCCAATCGCGCGGGCACGGCTGGACGCAGCGGGGATCGACTGGGTCGCTGTGGTGGACTCGGCCTCGGATCACCGGGCCTCCGAGGCGGCGGTGATGGCCGACCTCGCGCTTTACGTGATCCTCGACAACACGCTGCCCCAGGGTGTCGCCTCGGTTCCCGCGGTGGCGGGGTTGCCGCCGCTGCCGGACCAGAAGATCAACCTCTACCGTTCGGGCGCACTGCAGTCCGACATTTCGGCCGCGCTGGGCGAACTGCTGCGCAACAGCTACGCCGGGCTCGGGCGGGGCGCGAGCCAGAACATCGCGGCAGAATAGCCGTCAGTCCATCGTGACGACCACCTTGCCCGTCGACTTCCGGCCCCGCAGGAATTCCAGCGCCTCCTCGGCCTGGTCAAGCGGGAAGGTGCGGCTGACATGGGGCGTCAAGCGCCCGTCGAGGTACCAGCCGACCAGCTCCTTCAGACTGTCGGTCAGCGCCTCGGGGGCGAAAAGGCGGTAGGCACCCCAGTAGAAGCCGATGACCTCGACATTCTTCACCAAGAGGTGGTTCGCCGCCAGCTTGGGCAGCTCGCCGCTGGCAAAGCCCACCAGCAGCACTCGCGCCTCGGGTTTGCAGGCGCGGATCGCGGCGACCGTCAGCGCGCCGCCGACTGCGTCATCGACGACGTCCGCGCCGCCCAAGGCCTTCACCCGCTCGCGCAGGTCCTCGGTCTCGCTGTCGATCAGGTGGTGCGCCCCGGCCTCGCGCGCGATGGCCAGCTTGTCCGGCCCGCGCGCCACCGCGACCACCTCGGCGCCCAGTTGCGCACCGATCTCCACGGCCGTCAGACCCACGCCGCCCGCCGCGCCGAGCACGACCAGCCGCTGGCCCGGCTGCAACCGCGCGCGGCGCGTCAGGCCCAGGTGGGACGTGCCGTAGGCGACGGCGAAGGCCGCGGCGTCGGTGAAGGGCATCTCGTCCGGTATCGGCATTGCGACCTGCGCGGGAAAGCAGCCGTACTCGGCCAGCCCGCCGTGACCCGCGTTGACCGCCACCCGCTGCCCGACCGAGAACCCCTCGACCTCCGGACCTATCCCGACGACCTCGCCCGCCAGTTCCAGGCCCAGCGTGAAGGGTAGGGGCGGCGTGTCCTGGTAGGTGCCCTTTGCCATCAGGAGGTCTGCGAAGTTCAAGCCGCAGGCGCGGATGCGCAGCTCGATCTCGCCGCTTTGCGGCGTTGGGCGGGGAACCTCGGTCAGAATCGGGGGCGAGTCGTGGCTGATCGCCTGAAATGCCCGCATGTGTGGTCCCCTTTCCCTCGCGCATGTCGCGTTCCATTACGCCCGGAAGCTGCGGAAAATGAAAGTCCGACCCCGCAGATGCAACCTGAGCGGTCGCAAACTCACGGGTATTCCCGCACTTGCCCGAAACGGCAGGTTGTTTGGGCGCTCAACTGGGGGGAGTAAAGCGGCGTTCAAAAGGGGAAAAGACATTGAAGCATCCAGTTGACGTCCATGTCGGGTCGCGCGTGCGCCAACGACGTTGGATGACGGGCATGACGCAGCAGCAGCTTGCGGAACGCGTCGGCATCAAGTTTCAGCAAATCCAGAAATACGAAACCGGCATGAACCGGATCAGTGCCTCCCGGCTTTGGGACATCGCCGAGGCCCTGGGTGTTCCCGTCGCCTTCTTTTTCGAAGGCCTTCAGACCGAAGCCGAGACCGAGGTGTCGTCCCAACCCGACATCATGGCCGATCGCGAGGCGATGGAGCTTGTCCGCTCGTACTACGCGATTCCCGAGACCCAGCGTCGCCGCCTGTTCGACCTGGCGCGCGTTCTTTCCGACGTCGCCTGAAGCCGGTTGACGTTCCCGTCCCGCGCGATACCGATGGGGCGTGACATATTCCAACGAACTCATTGAAGAGCTGACTGCGGCCGCCCAAGCGGCCGCAGACGCCGCGCGCCCCGAGACGCTGCGGCACTTTCGCACCGATCCCTATACCGACAACAAGGACGGCGCGGGCTTCGACCCCGTGACCGAGGGCGACCGCGCGGCCGAACGGGCCATGCGCGAGGTGCTGTCCAACCTGCGTCCCGACGACGCCATCCTCGGCGAAGAGTTCGGCGCGCAGCCGGGCACCAGCGGGTTGACATGGGTGCTCGACCCGATCGACGGCACGCGGGCCTATATCGCCGGCGCACCCACCTGGGGGGTGCTGGTCGCGGTTTCCGACCAGAACGGCCCGATCCTTGGCCTGATCGACCAGCCCCACACGCGCGAACGGTTCTTCGGTGGCCCCCACGGCGCCACGCTCGACGCTCCGGGCGGTCGGCGCCGACTGGCGACGCGGGCGCCGCGGCCACTGTCGCAGGCGCTCGTCATGACCACCTTCCCCGAGGTCGGCACCGCCGAGGACGGCGCCGCCTTCCGCAGGGTCTCGGCCGCCGCGAGGCTGACGCGCTACGGGCTCGACTGTTATGCCTACGGCCTCGTGGCGCTGGGACTTGTGGACCTTGTGATCGAGGCGGGCTTGCAGGCCCACGACATTCAGGGACCGATGGCCGTGATCCAGGCCGCGGGCGGGATTGTCACCGACTGGCAGGGCGGCCCGGCGCATCAGGGCGGCCGGGTGCTCGCCGCCGCGAACGCGGCGATCCACACCGAGGCGATGCAGCTTCTCAAGGGCTGAGACGATGACCCACACGCTGATCCGGGGCGCCGACCTCGTGCTGACGATGGACGACGCGGCGAGCGAACATGCCCGCGCCGACATCCGCCTGCGGGACGGCTGCGTGGTGCGGATCGGGCAGGCGCTGCCGGCGGAGGGGGCCGAGATCGTGGATGCGACCGGCTGCCTCGTGACGCCCGGCCTCGTGAACACGCACCACCACCTGTTCCAGACGATGACGCGCGCGGTGCCCGCAGCACAGGACGCCGCGCTGTTCGGCTGGCTCAGGACCCTCTACCCGATCTGGGCGCGGATGGGGCCGGACCACATCCGCGTTTCGGCGCTGACGGGGCTGGCCGAGCTTGCGCTGTCGGGCTGCACGACGAGCTCGGACCACCTCTATCTCTTCCCGAACGGCGCGCGGCTGGACGACACGATCGACGCGGCGCGCCAGATCGGCCTGCGCTTTCACGCGACGCGCGGGGCCATGTCCATCGGCGAAAGCGACGGCGGGTTGCCGCCAGATAGCCTGGTCGAACGCGAATCCTCGATCCTCGACGACACGATCCGCGTGATCGACGCGTTCCATGATCCTGCTGCGGGCGCGATGGTGCGGATCGGCGTGGCCCCGTGCTCGCCCTTTTCTGTCAGCCGGGAGCTGATGCGCGAGGCCGCGATCCTCGCCCGCGACAAGGGCGTGCGGCTGCACACCCACCTTGCCGAGAATGACGAGGACGTGGCCTACTCGCTCGAAAAGTTCGGCTGCCGCCCCGGCCAGTATGCCGAGGATCTGGGCTGGACCGGCGACGATGTATGGCACGCC
>NZ_JBELKF010000097.1:0-11898 GCF_042089775.1 Palleronia sp. | reverse complement strand
TCCTTCGTCGTTCAGCCGGCTGGCGATCTTGATTGGCGAGAGCCCCGCAGCGTAGTCGCGGTAGATGCCACGCACGATCGCCGCCTCTATCTCGTGGACGGCCAAGGCCCCCTTCACCGGGGCGCCGCGTTCGTCGGTTCCTGGGCGATAGCCGTAGATCCGGCCGCCGCCGCTGAAGCCATTCAGGACTTTGCCCTCGATCCCGCGTCGGACCTTGTGGGACAGGCCCTCGAGAAACATGCTGTTCAAGATCGATGCCAAGCCGACCGACATCGTATCTGCCTTGCCGTGCTCGACGGTGTGGATCTCGACGCCAGCGAACTTGGCGAGCTTGTTGAACCTTGCGATATGTTCCGCGTCGCGGGAAATACGGTCGAGGGACTCGGCGAGGACAATGTCGAACGCGCCGGAACTGAGGGCGGCGGAGAGCCGAACGAAGTCGGGACGGGTATGTCCTGCCGTGCCGGTGATTGCACTGTCGGAGAAGCGCTCGACTATCACCCAGCCGCGCTCCTTCGCGTAGCGCTCTGACTGACGGAACTGGTCGTCGATGGACGCCGGATTCTGCATATCCATCGAATACCGCGCGTAGAGCGCGACGCGACGAGGAGCCTCAGTCGGGGATTGTCTGGTCATGTCGTCAGTCCCTTGGCTGCCAGCCGCTGTCGCTCGGCGATCTCTTCCATCGACACCGACCGCAACAAGTCGAAGGACGATGCGCGAGATCGGGCATACGAGACCTCTACGCTCAGTGCGTCGCAGAATCCGTAGAACTCGCCGAGCTTATTGATATCCCGGAACAGACGAGATGCGTCCTCCGCGATCACGATCGAGGCGCGTCTCTCTTGTAGACTATCACGAAGGGCCACCAAGCCCGGTCGATCATCCAGCGTGCCGCTGAACCCGTCGTCGACGAAGACTTCGCCGACGCGCCAGCCTTGAGCTGCGGCGTACTCCGCGCAAATGCGCTGCTGCGCAGCGATTGCGTCATCGTTCTGGGTGGCGGATCGGAGGTAGAGGGCGGCAATCATAGAGCGTCCTTCCGGCAGTGCATGAGTGGTAGTCGGATCGGGTAAGCAAAACGTTGAGGCGACAGGGCATTTCTTTGTTCTTTCTTCATCCATCGCTGCCACAGTCGCCGTATCGCGTCAGGTGTCGCGTCCTTTTGCTCCCGCTTCTGCGAGAGTCTGAGGACCGCGGCTTCTGCGAGAAGGTCGATCAGTTTGTCGAGCGGCATCGGGGAATCCTTTCCTGTCGGGGCACACAGAAACCGACACGGTGGAGACCACCGGACCTCGCGCACAGGTGGCCGTAGCGCCCGCGGGGATGTCCCGCGGGCGTGTCTTCCTCGGTAGTGGTTAAATGGGCGGCTTGAGTTATTGCGCAGCAGTGCCGCGCGGTGATAGCGGTGGGACGGCTTCAGCGGTCGCGGCAGCTCTCGCTGCGACAAAAGCGACGCAGATGCAGCTTGCTCGCCAATATCGGTCCGCCACAACCTTGGCGAACGTCGGTGGACTCGAAGTCCGGTCATCAAGCCTATGCGAAGTCCCGCGCATTGTGCGTCGGCACGGTGTGCCGCGGATGTGGGGCAAGTGTCTCATAGAGCGAGTCCAGGGACACAGACACCGGAGACGTCCGACGCTGAATGTCTTCGAGGTAATGATTTAGAGGATGATGGCTGCGCGACACGCTGTGCTGCAACAACACGCGTTTCGCAACTGCGGCAGATAGATAATGAAAATTTACTTTGTCAAAAGTAATTGGGCACGGTACTGCTTAGAGCATTGAGATAATCCTTACGCTTCGTAAGGATAGCGCTCTGCGCAGGCAAGGGGAGAGCAAGATTGGCCAGTGAGATTAAGCCAGGGCGTCATCCAAATTTTGATATTACTATATTTGAACCGGAAGAGCAACGCGTTCTGCGCCGCATGGAGCGCATGTTCCATCTTACTCGCCATGGTGAAATCACTATCGGGGCACAGAAAAGCAACTATCGATATGCACTTGTGAAGCCTTGCGGGAACATGCGTGGCATTCTCCATACCGACAGAGAGGTCCTTGTGGTCTTTTCGGCATATACGGAGTTTCAGCCTCGGTCAATTGATGCGTTCGATCGCATTTTGGAGCAGAGCAATGAAGAGTTCCGCATCGAAAAAGTCGCTCGGATACTTGTCAGTGGCGACGCTAATATCGGAGGCAAACTTCGGACTCTATTCGCGAGCCGGCCAGACGCGCCAGTAGTAATCCCTTATCACTATTCAGAATTCTCACTGTCTACGCCTGATGCAGCCATCATCGCGAGAGTTCGAGAGTTTACATTCTCGAGAGATCTATTTTCTATGTCATCCCCGCTTCGCAGCGAGCTGTATTTCTATGGGCGCAGCAACATTATAAACGAAATCTCATCTAAGCTCGCGTCAGGTGAAAACTTCGGCTTATTCGGATTGCGCAGGAGCGGGAAGACTTCCCTTATATCGGGGATCAGCAGGGCGGTAAATACAAGAAGCGGATTTAGCGTCACGATTGATTGTCAATCTCCCTCGGTCCATCAGTTGCGATGGAATGAGCTTCTTCACCACATTTCAATAGAGCTGAAATCCGTTCTTTCGGTCAAGCACAAGGTTGGATCGGTTGAGTCATATTCTGAAAAGGGCGCTGCAATAGCGTTCTCAGATGACATAAGAGTCCTGACACGGCAAGCTAAAAAGGCCTTTGTTGCCGTTCTATTCGACGAGGTGGAGCGAATTGCCCCGGGTACTGCATCGTCAGATCATTGGAATGTCGAGAAAGATTTTCTTCTGTTTTGGCAGTCTATGCGGGCTGCGTTTCAGAGTGCGTAGTCGCCCCTTGTGTATCTAATCGTGGGAACGAATCCGCATTGTATTGAGGCGGTCAAGCTGTTTGAGAGTGATAATCCTCTGTTTGGCAACGTTGAAAAGCGCTTCATCCCCATGTTCACGCCCGAGCAGGTGGCGGAGATGGTCACAGATCTGGGGGCGATAATGGGTGTCGAGTTTGACCCCGAGAGCAGGATTAAACTGTTTCAAGATTTCGGCGGGCATCCGTTCTTAACGAGGTATGCGTGTAGCTACATTGCACGTGTGGCAGCAAGCCGACCTGCGATGGTGGATCGCACACTTTATGCCAAAGGTGTGAACGAGTATACTACCGAGTCCGATAGCTATGTTGAATCGGTGGTTGGGCTGCTGAAAGAGCAGTATCCGGATGAGCACCTAATGCTGGAGTTTATGGGCCAGGGGGATCATAAAAGTTTCGATGCCTATGCGGTACAGGATCCCAACCTTCTTGAACATTTGTATGGATATGGTGTTCTAAAGAAGGGGGTAGAAAAGAGTTTCTTCAATATTGGAATTGTAGAGAGGTACTTCTCCAAAATTGTAAAGCCGACGAAGTTTGTTGGCTCTGAAGATCGCCTCGCTGAAATATCTAAGAGACGAAACCTTCTTGAGCGAGATGTCCGGCGTCAAATACAGACCGTGCTTAAGGTGCATTTTTCGAAGGCCAAACGTAGGGAGCAGTTGCTCGCGAAGCTCTCTGAGCCTCGCCGGCAACAGTTGGCGGGCGAAGATTTCGAGAGTATTTTAGCTGATGGCGCGAGTCCGCTCTACTTCGATGAGCTCAAGTCGATCATCCTAGGATTCTGGGATAAGTTCGAGAATTCTCTGGAAATGAGCAGATCCGAGTTCGAGTACCACATGGATGTAATCAACAGAACGCGGAACGACGCGCACGCGAAAGACGTCGATGATCGTGCATTCGAGAAGGTCCGGGTTTCTTTTGGGGAGTTGGGGGACAGGTTTTGACTTCAGCTCGACTCCGCAGAAGAACCCTTCCAGACTTCCTTGCGGCGTGTCGCGAAACTATTGGTTTTACAACGGCGGGCACGCCGACATCTGTAGCAGCAGAGGGATATCGCCGGCGTGCCCTGGCGGGGGCGTCGCCGCACCCGATCTCGTGTTATGATTCCGCGTGCATGCGCTCAACGATCCTTTGTGTTGCACGCAGATCCTGAACGGCAAGGAGCGTGTCGCGCAGCTCGAGTATGACGATCAGCGCTCGGCCGAGCTCTTCGGCCGTATCGTTGTGTCGTCGATGCGTCCAGCCGCCTTCGGATACGTGCTCGGGGCTGTTGTCGAAGACGGTTTCCTCTGTCGTGCCTTTGACGATGGCGTCCTCCATCAACTCAATCAAGCCATCGAACTGGGGGAGGGTCTTCGCCTCGAAGAGGCGCTCGGCAACAGTGAGGTTGCGCACGTCCTTCGCAAAAACTCGGTGAATTGCCGGCAGATACGGAATGACGTTGCTCACTATTGCGGTGTCGACGACCCGAGCAACCGCAATGGCTGCGGCGATGAACCGGTCGAGATTGTCGAGGCAGAGATCAGGCACTGGCTTTTCCTTTCGTGGGGGAGGTGGCGGCGCGGAGGGCGCGGTTCCGCTGCCGGAAACCGCGTTCTTCCCGCTGCCAGCGCCGCCGTTCTTCATTGCGCTCGCGGCGTTTCTCTTCGGCGATGTCGTGCTCGGCGTGAATGCGCGCGCGGAGAGCGTGCATCCTCTCGAGAAGGGTCTCGTCGAGGCTCCCGATGATGGGCGAGCCGGTGGCGGGGCTGGCCTCGAAGCCGCCATGGTCGACAGCGACGGTGATTCGACGCGCGCACACAAAATGCGTCGGCTTGGTCAGACCGGCCGCGGCCATGGCGCCGCCGCGACGCACGAAGATCGAATAGCCCTGATTGGCTCTCGTCTGCGCGTCCGTTCCGTATGCGAGCGTAATGAAGCGGCGGCTGCCTTTGGTCTCGATCTCGAGAACGAGGCACGGCCGTTTTTTCGGCGGCCGTCGCCCTTCGCTTTCCCCTTCGGCGAGGGGGAAGCGGAACTGGACGACATCGCCGCGTTGCAGGTCATCGGGCCACGCAGGCTGGGCGATGATGGGTTTGGGGTCGTGATACATGTGAGCGTCTCCAACGCTGATTGAGGAAGACGCGTCGATCCTCGAACTCACCCGGGCGGGTTCGTTCTGTGCCGCGCGTCATAAAGCGCGCGCGGCACAGAATGGACTTGCCATCCGCAAGATCATCTTGGGTGCCAGATCGTTCGGCGTTGGGTGGAAGAAGCCGGAGAGGTGCAGGACAGAGCGGCGATTGAGCGGGTCCTGCCCTGAGGGTCCAGGGAGGCGGAGCGCGTCCCTGGTTGAGCCGACGGCTGCCAGGGGGTGCAGGGGGAGTGGCGAACGACGGCCCTGCGAGCAGGGGGTGTCCAGAGGGGGAGTGCGGAACGATGACCCTCGGCCCCGCGGGAGCGCCTGGCGGGTTCGGGAGGGCGGAGCGTCTCCCGAGCGTCGCGCAGCGGCGCCGGGGTCCAGGGGTTTACCCCTGGCGAACGACAGCTGGAACGCAGGCACGAAGTGCCGGAGTGCCAGCTGATTAGTGAGTACTTCCCTGCGCACCTTCAGCTCGCGCAGCGTTGCGAGCAGAAGGACGGTGCCATCACCTCAGCTTGAACGGTTGGGCGGAGAACTGCCGTTTGCTGCGTCCGCACGACAACAAGGTACTTGGGGCAGAGTGCCGGCAGTCTATGCGCAATACAACAACGGCAGCGACGCGCGGAGAGCGCTGTTAGGAGAGCACGATCGAGGCAGCGGCATCGGGCGATTTGTGCCCCTCCCGACGGTGCCTTGCGGCTGCACCGTCAGGCGCTCCCACCAATCCCACTGGGAATCGTGGTCCGGTCACTCCCCCGTAAGAAACTGTGAGCGCTAGGAGAAGCGCGCAATCGGCAACGGCCGGCTTGATATCCGTCGCTGGCCCTCCTTCACGGATCACGCGCGAAAAAGGTATATTCGGCGCTTGCTTGTTCTCAGCACCCACATCGGGATGCCTTAAGAGCACAACGCGCGTAGCTTCTGTCGGAGTGCTTGACGTATGCTCGGCGCAGCCCGAAAACTATAGTTGAAGACGCAGAGCGAGAACCCAAAGTGCAAATATTCGATGTACAATCTGATCACGTTATCAAAAGCGCCGTGGCAACTGGTCGGACCACTTATCAAGATGCTATAGAAAAGTTCGTTCCGCTCATCGATAGGTTTGATGAGCAGCGAAAACTTCAAAGGCCAAAGTTTTACGAAAGGCTGAAGGGCGATATTGTTGACGGCTGCATAATGCCCCCCATCACCCTTGCTTTCGTTCATGACGATGTTCAAAGCATCGATACCGTCGAAAAGGCTTTGCAGTTCCTCAATGAAAACATCCAGGAAGGATACATTCTAGATGGCATGCAGCGCTTAAATACGCTCAAGGCCGCAAGCGAGTACGATAATTTTTGCGCGACGCGTCCAATTTACATGAACGTCATCATTGCCTCAAAATATGACCTTCTTCTTTACCGGATGATTACGTTAAACAACGGGCAGAGACCGATGACTGTCCGGCATCAGGTGGAAATGCTAACCGGCAATCTTCTAAAAAAGCTCTTGGCGGATCAGGCCCTGAAGAGCATTGATATTATCAGCGAAAAAGACACCCAACTGACCTCTCCCAGAGGGGCCTTCAAATTATCCGATATCTCCGCAGCATATTTGGCATTTCTGACCGACAGCGCGCACAATCAGAATGCTCGGTTCATCGAGGAAAAGCTTGATGAGATTCTTGTGGGAAAAGTAATGGCTTCCGGAGCAATCGAATCGGATGTTAGCTTTCAGGACATCATTTCTGAGGTGGACCGTTTTTCAACCCAGCCACCCGCGAGGGACTGGCTGCGCAACGAAAATAATCTGATAGGGTTCACCCTAGGCTATAAAGTAAATCATATGAACGTCAAACAGCTGACGCCGGAGGAATTTTCAGAGTTGTCAGACGATTTTGACCGCGCGTTCACCGCAATAAATCCTTCGAAAGTTAATGTTGGGAAATTTCGAAGGGAGCTATCTCTGGAATTTATAAAAATTGCTCACGAGAAGCCGACACTAGAGGCGTTGACCGAGATGTTTTTCGACTTGACCGCTGCTTGAGGTGTGGGGCGCAAATGATTTTCCTTAAGGAAAGCCTAGATCTAGACGCCAACCACTCGGCTCATCCTTTGATGATAACGGACAAATGTCCGGAAGTCTTTAAGATAATACGGCTACTGTCTGGCGCGGTTGAGATTGTCATGCCTCGGGAGGGGGAGGAGGAAGAGGACAAGATAGTTGTCGCACACAAAAACTACATCAGGCCGGACCAGCAAATCAATAACGAAAACTCATCGCTTCTGGTTTCTTACATCTTCGATGAAGCCCCGGAGCAACAAGATTTCCGAAATATTGCGCTGCACGCGAGGGGGAGAAATCCCTCATTCTACAAAAGCCTCTGCGATGAATTGAGTCTCTGCGTCTTTTCTACTGAATGCGACAGATATACTGAAGCGTTTTTGTTTTTATACCGCGCACTAGAGAGAATGTCTGCAGCGTGTCCGCTTATCTATACCTCCAGGCAAAACGACTTCAGATCAGCTCATGATTTTTTAAGCGGGCTCTACAAAGACAAAAAATCTCCTGGCGAACTGGGTCTTCTGCGGAACTTCCTCGTCGAATACTCCAAAGGGAGCCCCAACTTCAACGCAGCAACTCTCGATATTCCGATCTCGAACTGGGGTGGAGATTTCGCCACGGAGTTAGCTCGACAGTGGCGCGACGTCATTCAGAGAGAGGCCGCGTTTGCAACGATTGATTCAGAAACTGGCATCATCACTTGTCCATATCCGAAGGTTGCCTCGCTGATTGTGACAATGCGAAATAGATCATTCCACAACTTGTCGGGCCAGAAAAATTTGGACCTCTTTCGGCTCAAAGGAGCAGAGCCAGTATTCTCAGTATTCGTGCCGTATTTTTTACAATGGACTGCGCACGTCTTTTTGGACTTTGCGCGCTGGCAAATTTCTTCAATACGACTGTAAGGCACGAATGTTCAACTTCAAACGCGGACAACTTGATGTTTGGCTACGTGTTCCGAATGCTGTTCCCTCATGGGCCTTTTCGAGTGAAAGTGCTGCGTCAAAACTGCGGCGGCGTTGGAACGCTAGAGGCCTTTGTTTGCGGCAAGCCCGAATGGCTGCTATAGGCCGTTCTCGGCGCGTGGAGACGTGCTGCGACTACGAAAGATATCGCTTCGCTTTGACCTGCAGCTTCGGGAGGTCCTGCGGCGTTCAGGCTAAAATGCAACAATCAAGGGCACATCCATCATGTCGAGGTTTGGTCCTGCTCCTCATGCCAATCAGCTATTTTCTGGCAAAGGAGCCCGATCCACATTTCAAAGAACATCACCTCCGTCTCGCCGTCGGGTGTAAATGACGGGTGGCCATTTTCGTCCGCCCTCCAAGTGCCGAGATATTCGCCGTCCCTCGTAACCACCGAGCCGTCATCGCACAGATTGATTTTGAAGCGATATGGCTGCGCGAGGTGTTCTTCCGCAGCGTCGATTGCTTGCTTCGCAGCGGACGCCTTGTCGGGTTCCGTTCCACTCGCGATTATCTTGCCATAGCTTCTTGCCATCCATTCAAACGACAGGTGGCGCCTACCGAGTTGGTCTGACATTAACTCGTCGATGTGGATCTCAACGCCTTTGTGCTCGAAGTAGGTCTTGATCCTCTCCGGTCTTTGCGTAGGTGTCGAGCGCCTTTGCGCGCGTCGCCGTTGGGACGACAACGCGTCAAACAAATTTCGACCGAATGTATCCACTTCGCGAAGGTCGAACTTTTGTTCGGCAGGGATGCTGGCGTCGACCTGTGGGAGCACCTTTCCTCTTCTCCAGAGCGGCGTGGCACTCTTAGTCGCTTCGTCAATTTGGCGCCTCACACAATCTGGCGAAAATGCAGTGCTCGGCGATGTCTGGTCAGCAAAAACTTGGGCAGTGCCCGCTACGACGGGCATTTGCCCAAGACTCTTGTCGAGGCTTGGAATCGAGGTGTTAAAATCAGGCTCATAGGCTCGAATGGCTGCGCTTTCGTGTTCGTCCATGTGCTCGTAGGCGCAGGGCGCAAACGCCATAGACCACGGAAGCGAGGTGTCTGAGACCCGGTGGTAGATACGCCCAAGACTGTCGATAGACCGTTGGCTGAGTTGGTTGCTTTGACCGATATATACCACGCGGTCGGCGCAGCCGATCATGTATATGCCGGTGTGAAGCCAAGAGCACCCAAGAAGCGACGATAGCTCGTCGTGGAGATTCCGGAGAAAGACCTGCCGCTTCCAAAGGTGGAAGAGCGCGCTGCTTGTTAGCATCAGGACCCCAGCAAAAATACACGGATAGACAGGACTTACGCCATCCCATCGTAGCTTTGAAGTGCAAGTGTACTGAGTATGCCGAAATGGACGGCGAAGCGAAAAAACTGTGCTCGTGGTCGGTGTTTCCCAGGTTAAACGACGTTGTCGACAGCGCGTCGTCCCTCGACGGTGCCGCCGGTGGCCTTTCTCCAATGGTGCGCCTGCAACGAACTACTGGGCTGATGAACCTGCTACGCCACGCTTTATGGTGAGACGAAGGTCCGCTGTGGGTCGTTCGCAACTTGGCTGTGCGGGTGGTCTTTGGTGTTCCGCTTCCGCTTCGCCATTGCTCCAGCCGGCCGGCTGGCGGGCGCTTCCGCCGCCGCACTCTATTCGTTGATACGCATGACGACGCCGCGTCCTTCCTTGGAGACCGCTTGATCATGACCACATTACGGCGCCGCGGAAGATCATCCCAATTCCTGAAAGCCCTTGGTTCAGGAGATCGGCGATGGACGGCGCAAACTTCGACAGAGACTACCCCGTGGTGCTGCGTTTCGCGGGGCTCTACCCGCACCAGCTCGCGGGATACGAGGCCCACCGGCTGCGGAAGGGTGGGGACCTCAGCCATGTTGATCGATCGCGATCGAAGTTGAACGGCCCGCCCCTGATTGGCCCCGAAGACTGGGCTGAGCTTGCCCTTGCCGAGATCCGGGACATGACCACCGAGAACTTCGCCGCCGAGCTCGAAGCTCTCGAGAAGCGCAAGCGCAAGAAGGACATTGAGCGTCGAATGGTCGAGGGGCCGAAACAGCCCTGGCGGGCGACGCGGCATGGGCCGATGCGCGAAGTGATCCTCACGGCCAACAAGGAATGGTTCGACGCCGACATGTCGTCGTTCCTGGGCGAGAGCGGCAACCAGCGCGAGGAGGAGTTCGAGAAACTCGCCGTGTCCTGGCTTAAACACCATTTCGCCGATAATGTGATCCATGCCCGGGCCGATCGCGACGAGATGGCGTATCACATCCACGCCGTGATCATGCCGCGGGCGACTGTCGAGATCGCGAAGCCGAAGGCGAAGGTGCCGACAGCGACCGCGACGCGTCGGATGCTGCAACCCTCCATCCACCCGATGATCAAGGACTACGAGGCCGCGCAGGACAGCGTCGGGCGGTGGTTCGCGCCCCTCGGCCTCGTTCGCGGCGAGCGGACGGCTGCGGCGATTGAGGCCGCGCGCGAGAACGGCGACGAGCCGCCGAAGCGGCGGTATCACGCAAAGACCTCGGATTGGCGGGCCCAGGAGGAGGCGCGGCTGCGGGCAAAGGCCGACGATCTGGAGCAAGACCGGAAAGCTCTCGAAACTCGGACCGCGAGGGTCGAGGCTCGGGAGGCCGAGGCCGAGACCGTCCTCGCCGTGGCCGAAGGCGTCGGCGACGGTCGTTTCGCCGTGGATCAGGACGCGGAAACGCCGGCCTTGATCGAGGCATCGAAGGACAAGGACAACTCTTCCTCCGAGAGGGAGCTGGCCGCGCTCGAAGATCGGTCGCCAAGAGGCTTTACGCGCGCCGCGATTGTGTTCGGACGCGCATGGACCCGGATGTTCGGAGACGCCCGGACAAAGGCAGAGACCGAGGCGCAGGCCGGTGTGGCCACAGCGGTCGCGGACATCGCCGAAGCCGACGAGAAGATCGCGCAAGCCGTCCTCCATTTGCCGCGGGAGACGCGGACTGCGATCACGAAAATCCGGGCGACGATTCCTGCGATCCTGTGGCGCCTCAAAAGACGATCGGGCACGGGAGCGGAAGCGGTTCCCGACGGCCAGGATCGCCGGGAGCGGCCCGAAAATGGAGAAAAGTTTTGATACGCGACAACAGCTTAGGCGTCAGCCACGGACTTTTTTGCAAAATCGGCGACCAAGCAAAAAAAGATCGACCGACATTATTTTTAACCCGAGACGCCGCCGCCGCAAACGGCGCCTGACCGGGGCCACCGCAACCTTAAAAGGACAAGACTATGACCAAATTTCTCGACCCCAAGCTTGCCTCCTCCAAAGCCTCACGCAAGGAGCGCAAGCAGACCGCCCCGCTTCAGAAATCTGCAGCGACCGACCGCGCGGTTGCCGCCCTCAAGAGAACTATGGGCAACGACTTCAAGAAGACTGACAACCAGGACCGCCTCCGCGCAAAGGCCATCAACGACACTATGCCTGATTTCATTGCGGCAATGGACGAGGAGGTGCTTGCTCCGTTCTTCTTCAGCCTGGAGCGGCTGGCGAGCGCGGCCAACCGCCGCCGAATTGCCACGCACCCGCTGCGTCCCGAGATCGTCGACGAGATGCACGAAGAGGCGGATGAGGAAGAGGCGCTGGCCGCCGACGAAGAGGCGCTGGCCGCCGAGGAAGAAGGGCGCGCTGCCGCCAAGGCTGCCGCCCGCGACGGCAAGGCAGCGAAGGCTATGCCGCAAGCTGCGGCATCGGACAGCGCGTCCGCGTCCTGATGGACAGAGGCCGGGCAGGGGGCGCCGAGGCTCCCCTCCGCCAGTCATATTGCTCGTCGCGCAACCTGAATGAGCAGCGTCGTTTTCGCCAAAGTGCAATGCGTGCTCCCGCAACCACCGAAATCTGAATCGCAGACAAATCAGCG
>NZ_JBELKF010000096.1:0-11940 GCF_042089775.1 Palleronia sp. | reverse complement strand
AAGGGAATCAGAAGCCTTGGCGCCGATCAAGTCCGGAGTTTTTCAACAGCATCCGCCCTTTCAGCACGACGAGCGGCCGACGCTCGTGGCACATAGCTGGCGTTTCTCGCGCAAGACCGAGGCTTGTCCAGAGCAGAATGTTCCGATTTCGGATGAGGCAAGCGCCGCCCTGGATTCTCCTGATCAATCGAACCGCAGCTCACGCGTCAAGCTTCTCCGCTGCGGACTCGAAACTCCCCGCAAATTTTCAGACGCTGAGCCGCATAATCGAGGCGCGACTGCTCAAGGTGGCACGTGGAGAAGAATCATGAGCCCAAGGCCGGTGAAGGTGCGTTGACCTCCGCCCCAACGGCAACCTCGAGACGGCGCCCGTGGGACACCTTGACGCAAAGTCGTTGATTTCCATTCTACCGCATTCGCTGATCCGTGGGACACCCCACTCCTTATTTTACTGGGATTTCGGCCGCTTCTGGGGGGCCCCTACGGGCTGCCCCTTTGTAGCCCATTTTGCTGACCTCCGCGCCCCCAAGTGCCCCGAGATTTCGCGGCGTGGGACATCCTGTCTATCAAGTGCCTGCTGGACGCGCTCAAAGCCGCTCTCGTCAAAGCGTGCGCAATCAACATCGGCGACATGGGGCGCGGACGACTTCACCTCGCTGTGCGGCAGTCGAGCAGCGATTTCAAAGACAGATGCACCCGCGTGCAAGCTCGTGTGCTGTCGTTTTCCGGATTCCGTGCTGGGACCGGGCGGCCTTCTTCAGCTTCTTCTTTTTCTTCGTCTCCGGGACTTCCACTTCGACGAACGTGAAGAGGCCTGCGGCGACGAGCCGCTTGCGGATATGGTTATCCACCGAACCTGACGAGGATGCCGCTACGACCCTCGAACCCCGCGTATCGCGAACGACGTGCAGCGGCTGGAACACCCTTGCCACCAACTGCTGTGGAAGTGCGCCCGCGGCGTGATACTCAGGTGAAGGATTGCGCCAGAGGCCGAGCGACATCCGGCGTCAAGGGCAGCGTCGCGCTATGCAAGCTAAAGGCCGCGCCCCAACGGGACGCGGCCGAACAGGCGCTCGTAAAAGCCGTTCAGGCGGCGGCTTTGCGCGCCTCGAGGACCGAATCCACCTGACGCTGCGCCGCAGCCTCGTCTTCGCCCGAAACAGCGGCAATCTCGCGGACCAGGCGCTCGAGCGCGGCTTCGTAGAGCTGACGCTCGGAATAGGACTGCTCGCGCTGGTCGTCGGTACGGTGCAGATCGCGTACCACTTCTGCGATGGCGATCAGGTCGCCCGAGTTGATCTTCTGTTCGTATTCCTGTGCCCGGCGGGACCACATGG
The DNA here is from genome assembly GCF_042089775.1 of Palleronia sp. Lineage (NCBI taxonomy): Bacteria > Pseudomonadati > Pseudomonadota > Alphaproteobacteria > Rhodobacterales > Roseobacteraceae > Palleronia > Palleronia sp. The sequence goes on along the minus strand of NZ_JBELKF010000096.1, from coordinate 10,603 downwards.
CCTTCTTGACCTTGGCCTTGCCCTTCAGCACCGACATCGCCTTCGTGACGACGTCGGGCGACGAGAGCTGGCGCATCCCGACCTCGGACGCCTTGTGCGTCGGAACGCGCAGCGTCATCTTGTCCTTCTCGAACGAAATCACGAAAAGCTCGAGCTCGAGCCCCGCGATCTCCTGCTTTTCGATGGACAGGATTTGGCCCACGCCGTGGGCGGGATAGACGACGTAATCGTTCGGACGGAATTCCGGCTTCTTAGCTTTGCTCATGGCAGACAGTGTTCCTTTTCAGGCCCCGGATTCAGCCGCAAGAAGACGCCGGGAGACACGCACATTTCCCGCCGTCCGGGGACTCTGCCCCCTTGTTCCGCTGCTGTGGGTTTCACCATAGCACAAAATTCCGGACACCGCCAGCCGGGTCCGGCGAAGCACTTTGCAGGGCTGAACCTTAGCCGCCCTCGCCCGGTGCCTCGGAAAAGAGCTCCATCTTGCCTTCCTTGCCGTCCATCTCGTCGGCGTTGGGCAGCGGGTCCTTCTTGGTCACGATGACGGGCCACATCTCGGAGTACTTCCGGTTGAATTCAACCCACTTCTCCGCCTCGGGATCCGTGTCGGGGCGAATTGCGTCAGCCGGGCACTCGGGCTCGCAAACCCCGCAATCGATGCACTCGTCCGGGTGAATCACCAGCATGTTTTCGCCCTCGTAGAAGCAGTCCACGGGGCAGACTTCCACGCAATCGGTGTATTTGCAGGCGATGCAGTTGTCGTTGACGATATAGGTCATGATGCGGTCCGTCTCGGAATCGTGGCGGGGATAGACCGTTGCCGGCCGAGGTTCAAGCGGCCGAGGGCAGTATCGTTCCCTGACCGGTCGTAACGTCGCAGCTTGGTCTAGCTAAGGTTAATGCGGTCAGTCCGCCTCTTGGTGCCAAGTGTCGCGGTCGAGCGCGCGCCGCGCCTTCTTCGTTGGTCGTCCGCCAGGCTCTGTCCGAGGTGCGGCAGGGTCCGCCGGTGTGGGCGGAGGCGATCGGTCCTCGTAGAGCTCCTGCGCTTCGGGCGCCGGTCCACGCCGTTCGCCCGGGGCACGGACGGTGACAACCCGGACGTTACGGCCCTGCGCGAAGGTCAACGTGTCGCCAACTCTCACGCTGGCCGAAGGCTTCGACACCCGCTGCCCATTCACGCGGATGCCGCCGTCCGTCACGGTCTTCGCTGCAAGGCTGCGCGTCTTGAAGAACCGCGCGAAGAACAGCCACTTGTCGAGCCGGATTGCGGGCGCGGGCTCCACTCAGCCTTTGCCCTTCAGCCCCATCAGCGCCTCGGCGAACGGGTTCGACGGGTCGATGGGCTTGTCCCGTCGCGGCGGCCGGCTGTCAGCCTTCTGCGGCCTGTCGCCCTTCGGCCCTTTCTTTCCCTTACCACCGGCTGGCTTGCCCTTGGGGCGAGCCTGCTGGCCACGATCATCGCGGCCGCGCGAACGTCCCGCACCGCGACGTTCAGCCCGACCGCCCCAGGTGAAGGTGTAGAAGATCTCTGTCTCTTCTGGCGCCCCTTCCGGCAGCGCAGCCGCGGTGTCGCTGTCGGTTACCGCGGCGACGTCGGCCTCTGCGGGTGCGTCATTCGTCGCCGGATCGGCAGCAGCCGACCGAGCAGGTTCGGCCTCGGCTATCGCCTCCGCATCCTCGTCGGTGACCGCGGCCACATCCGCCTCTCGCGGCGTATCGGCCGTGGGAACATTGTCGGGACCACCCGGCATCGGCGGCATCTCCGAAGGAGGCTCGGCCGGACCTTCGGGCGGCACATCTGCGGGACGCTCCGGCGGGCTCGACGGAGGCGTCTCGTCCGGCGAGGGATCGGGCGCGGGTGTTGGCTGCACCGGCGGCTCTTCCGGTTCACCGGCGGCGGCAGGCGCTGTCTCTTTCGGCCCCGCCACCTTGGCGCGTTCGGCACGTTCGGCCTTATAACCAAGACCTTCCATCAGCTTCGAAAACTGCTCGAGCGTCATGCCCGTGATCGACAGCATGTCCGGCGTCGCTTCAAATCCGGCGCGGGAGTCCTTCGCCCGCAGCAGGTCAGCGAGACGTTCGAGCATGTCGATGCGAATCGCCCGGTCGCCGGCGGTACGGTAGCCGGCCATCGTGTAGGTGCCCTCGGGTACGCCACCGACGACCGGGATCGTGACCAGCCCCGGCGGCGGACTCTCGGGAAACTCGTCAAAGCCCTGGTCCAGGGACCACAACACCAGCCGCAGCCGCGTGGGTGCAGGCTTCAGAAGGGCCGGAAGAAACACCGTGAACTGTCCGAACCGAACGCCATGCTTGCGCAGCGCACCGCGGGCGTTCTGGTCAAGATCCTTGACCTCGCCAGCGATATCACCGCGAGGGATCACACCCATGTTCTCGATCAGCCGGTACGCAAAGCCCTTTGCCAGCCCTTCCAGCGCCTCATCCCGCTGCATCGCCAGCAGCGGCTCGAACAGCGCGGCGATCTTGCGGTCGATGAAGTGTTGCAGGCGGCGTTCGACCTTCTGCTGCACCTCGGACCCGGCTTCGTCGTCGACGAAAGCGATCGCACGGGGCTTCAGCGGATCGTCGCCCTTGGTCAGGCGCCCGACCGCATCGCTGCCCCACATCAGGCCGCCCTGCTCGGTAAAGTCGAGCTCGGTGTCGGGCGCATTGTAGAAGCGGTCGGCCCGCAGGTGGAACTGGGGCGCGAGAGCGGCGGCACTTGCCTGCCGGAGCGTCTTGGCCTCGTCGGGACTACCCGCCTTGTCCTGGCGGAAGCGGAACCCCTCGATCCGGCCCACATACTGGCCCTCGACGGTCACCTCGCCCTTGTCGTTCACATCGGCCACCATGGCCTCCTTCTGCTTGAGCCGGCGCAGGAGCACGCTCGTGCGCCGGTCCACGAACCTTTGCGTCAGCGCCTCGTGCAGGGCATCCGACAATCTATCTTCTACCGCGCGAGTGGCCTCGCGCCAATGGCGCTCGTCATCCACCCAGCCCTTCCGTTGAGCAACGTAGGTCCAGGTCCGGATATACGCCAATCTTTTCGACAACGCGTCGATGTCGCCTTCGGTTCGATCGATCCGCTTGACCTGCCGTGCCATCCAGTCGTCGGGCACCCGCCCGAACTCGCGTAGGAAGCCGAAGATCGTTTCCAGGAGGTTGGCGTGTTCGGACGCGCTGATCCCGCGAAAGTCTGGAATCCGACAGACGTCCCACAATAGTCTCACGGAATTCGCATCGCGGCAGGTCTGCGCGATCTCGGGTTGCGCCGACAGGGTCTTGAGCGCGCCGAGGTCGTCCGCCTCCCGCGCCCGCTGCAGGCGCTCATGGTCCGAGCGCTGCTCAAGCGAGGCAATCAGCGCGTCCGGCGTTCCAAAGCTCAGCCGCGGGTTGCGCCACTGCAGCAGCTTGATCGGGGCGAAGCGGTGTTCGCATATGGCCTCGGCCACGCCCTCGTCCAGCGGCGGCGCTTCGCCCGTCACGCCGAAGGTGCCGTCGTTCTGGTAGCGCCCTGCCCGCCCGGCGATCTGCGCGAGCTCGTTCGGCTGCAGCTCGCGCATCCGCCGTCCGTCGAACTTGCGCGTGGCCGAAAACGCGACGTGGTCAATGTCGAGGTTCAGGCCCATGCCGATCGCATCGGTGGCGACGAGATAGTCGACGTCGCCGTTCTGGTACATTTCCACCTGCGCATTGCGCGTCCGCGGGCTGAGCGCGCCCATCACCACGGCCGCACCGCCTTTTTGCCGGCGCAGGAGCTCGGCAATTGCGTAGACGTTATCGACCGAGAACCCGACGATGGCCGAACGCGGCCTCATCCGGCTGATCTTGCGGCTGCCCGTATAGAGCAGGGTCGAAAACCGCTCACGCTTGATGAAGCTCGCTTCGGGGACAAGTCCGGCAATGGCGCCGCGCATCGTCTCGGCGCCCAGGAACAGCGTCTCGTGGGTGCCTCGCGCGCGCAGCAGGCGATCGGTGAAGACATGGCCCCGCTCGGGGTCGGCGCAAAGCTGGATCTCGTCGATCGCCAGGAAATCGGTGCCCATGGCCTCGGGCATCGCCTCGACCGTGCAGACCCAGTATTGCGTGCGCTCGGGCACGATCCGCTCTTCACCCGTGACAAGCGCCACGACCGACGGACCGCGCAGCGCAACCAGCTTGTCATAGACCTCGCGCGCCAGAAGGCGCAGCGGCAGCCCGATGATGCCAGAGCGATAGCCCAGCATCCGCTCGATCGCGTAATGTGTCTTGCCGGTGTTCGTGGGGCCCAGGACCGCCGTAATCCGTCCCATCGTGTCCTCTTTATCGCCCGCCCTTACTTGAGGCTCATGGCGGCTGAGGACAAGTCCCGCATGTGCCGCCGCCCCGGACGGGACGGCGGCAAGGCCGTCATTCGACAGGCATCGCGTCGCTGCGCACGATCCGGATCCGCTCGATCTTGAGGGAGCCCTTCGTGTCGCGGTCGTCCGTCTGCTTCGGTGCCATGGCAGCCGGTCGGAGCACCGGGGTCAGGTCCCGGATGATGCCGAAGCCCAAGCCGTCGCCAGGTGCAGCGGAATCGGCGCGGGCCTGCCCGATCGCCAGAACGGCAAGCGCCGCAAGGCCCGCAAGTCGTGAGATTTTCATAAGTGCCTCGATCTGCTCTGTGCCCGCGTCTTGCGCGCGAGTCTGCGGTCAAGAGATCACAGTTCGGACCACGTGTCAGCCGCGACCTTGGGATAGCGAATCACTACGTTGCGCGAAGGCGACGAAGAGAACCCTCAGAGGCTGCGACCATTCAGCGATCGCTCGAGTTGCAGAATCGTCACGCCGGCTTGCGGGCTGGCGGGAAAGAGCCGCTGGACCTCGCGCCACGCTTCCAGAGCGGCCTCCTCCGCACCGATATCGGTCAGAATGACCGCCAACCCTGTAAGCGCGCCGAAATGGCGCGGATTCAGGGCTAGGGTTCGCCGGAGGTCCGACAGGGCCGGTCCGAACTCCCGAGCCTGAAAGAAGGCGGTCGCGCGGCTGTTGTAGCCCTCGGCGAAGTCGGGCGCGTGGTCGATCAAGGCGGTGAAATGGCCGATCGCCTCCTGCGTCTCGCCGGCATCGAGTGCGTCTCGCCCCCGCTCGAGCAGCAGATCCATCGCCGGTGAGCCCGACTTCGACCATTCCGACGCGATCTTCGCGGCGATCTGCTGGGCGTCCGTGCCCTCCGCCCGCTGCAAGGCGGCGAACAGGTCGTCCAGCCGATCCGCACCGCCTTGGGCAAGCCCGGCGCCGGCGGTCAGCAGGAATGCCGCCACGGCAGATTTGAGGTTGCGAAGTCTACGCGTCATATCAATGTAAAGCGTAACCGATCGCCGGCGGATGTCACGCCCCGGCCGCAACACGAATGCAGGAGCACGACCCATGAGCGAGATGATCGACCAAGCGGTGAAAGAGCTGAACCAGAAGACCGGCGGTAGCTTCGACGGCTCGGCCAAGTTCGTGGTGGAGGACGAGGGCACTATCATGCTCGACGGCGAAGGCGCCCGCGCCGCCGACGAAGAGTCCGAGGTCACCCTGACCGCCGACGCCGATACGTTCCGCGAGATCTTCGAGGGCGAGCTCGACCCGACCGCAGCCTTCATGTCTGGCCGGCTGAAGATCGACGGCGACATGAGCCAGGCCATGAAGCTCGCCTCCGCCCTCTGAGTGCAGGACGCCCCGTTTCACAAGGAAGTCGCAGGCGGTCCGGAGAATGTGCGGGCCGTCTGGATCGAAGCTGCGGACGGCGTGAAGCTGCGTGTGGCGGTCTGGCCGGCCGAGGCCGCACGAGGAACTGTCCTGCTCTTTCCCGGACGTACGGAATATGTCGAGAAGTACGCCGAGGTCGCTGCTGTCCTAGGGGCAGCGGGGCTGACCACACTCGCGATCGACTGGCGCGGGCAGGGCCTGTCCGACCGCCTGCTGCCTGACAGGATGCCGGGCCATGTCGGCCATTTCGAAGAGTATCAACGCGACGTGGCAGCGTTCGTTGCGTTCGCCACGGCCGAAAGGCTGCCGAAGCCTTGGTACCTTCTGGCCCACTCCATGGGCGGCGTCATCGGCCTGCGCGCGTTGGTCGAAGGTCTGCCGGTTGAGCGCGCCGCCTTTTCGGCGCCGATGTGGGGGATCTCTCTGGGGGCGTCGCTACGGCCAGCGGCGTGGGGCTTGTCCTTCGCGGCGCGGGCCGTCGGCTTCACCGACAGGTACGCTCCAGGAACTTCGCGCGGGGCCTACCAGAGTGACACTCCGTTCGAGAGCAACCTGCTGACCCACGATGAGGCGCAATACGCGCGGCTGGCTGCGCAGACGACCGCCCATCCCGACCTGGCGCTGGGCGGACCTTCGCTCGGCTGGCTGGGTGCCGCGCTCAGCGAGTGCCGTCGGCTGGCTCGGCTTCCCTCGCCCGCTACGCCGACCGTAACGATCGTCGGAACAGATGAGCGGATCGTCGACACGTCCGGTATCCGCGCCCGCATGGCCGAGTGGCCGAACGGTCGCCTGATTCTGATCGAAGGCGGGCGCCATGAATGCCTGATGGAAACGCCTCCGAGGCGCGCACTTGCCCTGAAGGCAGTGTTGGAGCACTTTGGTACTTCTGAGGCCACCTGACGGCGGTCTCAGATTTCGATTTCCTGGAAAGCGTCGCGCAACGCTTGGCTCCAGGCGACGCTCATCGCGCTGAACGTCTCATCGTCCGGCTCGATCCGGCGCTGCTCAGTGATGCGCTGCGTGTCCGTTTCGATCACGCACAGGTCGAGCGGCATGCCGACCGAAAGGTTTGAGCGCAGCGTCGAATCCATCGACAGCAAGGCCGCTTTCTTCGCGTCTTCGAGCGATGTCTCAGGCGTGACGACACGGTCGAGGATCGGCTTGCCGTACTTGTGCTCCCCGATTTGCAGATAAGGGGTGTCGGCCGTCGCCTCGATGAAGTTGCCTTCGGGATAGATGAGAAACATCCGCGCCGCGCCGCCCCGCCGCTGCCCTGCGACGATCATCGAAGCACGCGCCGATTGGGCCTTCGCTCCCATGCGCGACGCCACCTGCTCGGAAACGTCGGAGAGCGTCGCACCCACGATTTCGGCGACCTCGAGCATGGTGTTGGCAGTCATGATGGAACGGGCATCGGGATTGGTCGTCGCTTCATTCAGCCGTGCCATCGTCGTCTGTGTCACCGACAGGGATCCTGCCGTCATGATGACGATTGCCCGCTCGCCCTCTTCGACGAAAGTGAACATCTTGCGGTAGGTCGAGATGTTGTCCACCCCCGCATTCGTGCGGGTGTCGGACAGAAGAACAAGGCCCGCATTCAGCAACAGGCCAACGCAGTAGGTCATCGCACTCGTCCAAGATTTAGTCGCTCTGCAGAAGCTGGGCTCGGGTCCCCCTTCACAACCGGCGAACCTCGCTACGCTTTCCGTTGGCACATGATGTCTGCCAAATGTGTGAATTACCATCTCTCAATAAAGATAAGCGGCAAGCCTGAACAAAAGGTGAAGGTGCGAATAGGCGAGATATTCTCATCTCGCGGTCGTCGAACGCCCTACACGTGCCTCGATTGGCCGGCTATCAGCCTTGAGGCAGTGAGGCGTGACGATGCGTGCGATTTACCTGATACAGGGGCCTCTCCGGACGGTCCTTCTCCGGCAGGCGTTGTTCCTGGTCCCGAGCCTTGGCCTTGCGTGGCTCTGCCTACATAACCTAGCACTTGCGCCGGCTGAGTTGGCCCAAGGACTGGCCGAGATTTCGGCGCCGCGATGGGGCGCCGCTGCGGCCTTCACCGCGCTCAGCTTCTGGGCCGTCGGCCGCTACGACCTTCTCGTGCACCGCCACCTTGGCACGGGAGCCGACCCGACGCACGCCACGCGAACGGGCGCAGCAGCTATCGCGGTGTCCCAAGCCACCGGGGCCGGCCTTGTCGTTGGCGCGCTCGTCCGCTGGCGCTTGCTGCCGCAACTTGGAATACTAGGCGCGCTCAAGTTCGTCGCGCTCGTATCGCTGACCTTCGTCGCCGCATGGGCGACCGTGACCGCTTTAGCAGTTCTTCTAACGCCCGCGCTCGCCCTGCCCGTACCCGGCGCACGCGTCCTTGCGGCATGCGTTGTGCTCGGCGCGGTCACAACGGTACTCGCATGCCTATTTCGCCCCGGCTTCTGCGCACGGCTGCGGCTGCCCAGCATCCGCACACTCGCAGTGCTACTCCCTTTGGCGGCCGCCGATCTTGTCGCAGCGGGCATGGCTTTCATCTGCTTTCTGCCCGCCTTGCCCGCCCTCGGCGTCATGGAGATCATGACGGCGTTTTCCATCGCCTACGGTGTCGGGCTCCTCTCGGGCAGTCCCGGCGGCATCGGGCCGTTTGAGATCGTGCTCATGGCCCTCCTGCCAGAAGCAGATCCGGCCACACGTCTCGCCGCGATGGCTGCTTGGCGCATCGCATATTTCGCACTGCCCGCCCTTCTCGGGCTGATCTTTCTTGCCCGCGGAGCGCAGGACAGCCCCGCTGCACCGCTCGAAGTACAGGTGACGACCGTTGACCCCCACACAGCCGATCTGATCGCGGCTGCGCCTCGCGCCGAGGTCGGCCTGCTTCATGCTGGCCATGCCGGTATGCTTGACCAGCCGGGCGTGCCCCGAGCCGTAACGGCGCGAGGCAGCCATACGCTCGTCCTTCTATCCTGTCTCGACGACTGGAACGTTGCTTTGTGCGGCGCCCTCGGCCTCGCCGCAAAAGAATCGGGGAGGATCCCCTGTCTTTACAAGATCGACGCTCAACAAGCGGTCAGCGCCCGCAGCGAGGGATGGACTGTCGCGCGATGCGGATCCGAAGCAATCCTTGATCCCGTCGAATGGACCGAAGCCGGCCCCGAACGTGCCGGTCTACGCCGCAAGCTCCGGCGAGCCGAGAAGGCAGGCATCCTTGCGAGCGAGGTCACCGTAGGAAGCCACGGCGCCGAACTTGCTGGCGTTGACGCCGCCTGGTGCGCCGCACAAGGATCGGCCCGCGGTTTCACGATGGGCCTCTACACGCCCGAGTACGTGTCTCATCAGCGGATCTTCGCAGCCAGCTTGGACGACCGGCTTTGCGCTTTCGTGACGTTCCATGCGTCTCGGGGGGAATGGGTGCTAGACCTCGTCCGGCAAGATGGCGCCCCCGACGGTACGATCCACGCCCTGATCACTTACGCTCTGGCCAAAGCCAGTGAAACCGCCTGTCCGCGCCTGTCGCTCGCTTCGGTGCCTTGCCCGCCCGCCGCACTGCCCGCTCGCCTGCAGGAAGCTTGCGCCCGGCGCATGGGAAACGCTGGCCTCGCGCAGTTCAAACAGACTTTTGCGCCCCGTTGGGAAACTCGATATATAGCGGCGCCCGGCTTGGGGTCGCTGGCAATCTCCTGGGCGGACATTGCGCGCTGCATTCAGCACCCACCGCACTCTCGGCCGAGATGAGAGAGCACGAGAAGGCGTTCGATCGCGCCCGGCGCCGCTCTCACATCCACCGCTGAGATCGCAACGAAAGGCGAGCCGGTCCATAGATATCTCAGGGCAGTCGGTAATGGCTTTCGATATGAAGTGAAAGCGGCTACCTCAGAGCCAGAGATACAGGAGGGATGCCCGACATGGCTGACAGACGCAAACTCGCCGCAGGCAACTGGAAAATGAACGGCACCGCTGCCGCGCTGTCCGAGGTCTCTGCCCTCGCCGGGCTACGGCGCGGCACCACCTGCGAGATCCTTCTCTGTCCCCCGACGACTCTGATTGAGCGCATGGCTCGCGCAACCGAAGGCACGAATATCGCGGTCGGAGGCCAAGATTGCCACTGGGCCGAGAACGGCGCTCATACCGGCGACGTCTCGGCTGAGATGCTGAAAGATGCCGGGGCCACCTACGTCATAACTGGCCACTCGGAGCGGCGTGCCGACCACGGCGAGAGCGATGAGATGGTACGCCGCAAGACCGAGGCCGCGTGGGCCGCGGGGCTGGCGGTCATTCTTTGTGTGGGTGAGACGCTTAGCGAACGTGAAGCCTCGAACACTATAGACATCATCAAGGGCCAACTGGCCGGCTCCGTGCCGGATCAGGCAACGGGGCACAACCTAGTCGTAGCCTACGAACCTGTGTGGGCTATCGGCACCGGCAAGGTACCCTCGACAGACCAGATCGGGGAGGTTCACGACGTTATTCGCGTCCAGCTGGAAAAGCGGTTCGGTCCCGGCGTCGGACGCTCTGTGCGGCTGCTCTACGGCGGCTCGGTAAAGCCGGCGAATGCGGCAGAGATCTTCGCGGTCGAGAACGTGGACGGTGCGCTGGTGGGCGGCGCGTCTTTGAAAGCCCCCGACTTCGATGGGATCATCAAAGCGCTCGACGCATGATCTTGCCGACTCGAATCTTGTGCAATAGGCGAAAGTAGAGGAGCGCCCCCGGATGGTTGAATCGCACATAGCGCCGCTTCTGTCGAACCGCTCCGCCATCAACCGTCAGAATTCTCGACAACCGGCCTTCCATTTGCGGAAATGACTCGTAGCCGATGCGGCTCAGGCGATCCGTTAGGCCCTGTTGACAAAAGGGGATTCACGTAGGGCACCGCCCATGATTCAAGCCG
>NZ_JBELKF010000095.1:0-11949 GCF_042089775.1 Palleronia sp. | reverse complement strand
GCCGTCTGCGCGACAGTCAACTGGGTGACGAGCGGGTGCATGACGTCGGCAACTACATCCGCAAGGGCAAGCTGTGGGAGGCGTTCGAGGCCGAGGAGCGCGTCGTCCTGCTGATCGACGAGATCGATAAGGCCGATATCGAGTTCCCGAACGACCTGCTGCAAGAGCTCGACCGGATGGAGTTCCACGTCTACGAGACGGGCGAGACCGTCCGCGCGCGCCTCCGGCCGATCGTCATCATCACTTCGAACAACGAGAAGGAACTGCCCGACGCCTTCCTGCGCCGGTGCTTCTTCCACTACATCCGCTTTCCCGACATCGAGACGCTGAAGAAGATCGTTGCCGTCCATCATCCGGGGATCAAGGAAAGCCTGCTGACGACGGCGCTGACCCGATTCCTCGAGATCCGCGAGCAGCCCGGGCTGAAGAAGAAGCCATCCACCTCCGAGGTGATCGACTGGCTGAAACTGCTTCTGGCTGAGGATTTGACGTCCGAAGATCTTCGCCGAAGCGGCCCGGATGCACTGCCCAAGCTCCACGGCGCACTTTTGAAGACCGAGCAGGACGTGCACCTCTTCGAGCGGTTGGCCTTCATGGCGCGGCGGGGACGCTGAAGACGGTCTTCCGACCGTGGCGGCCCCGCACCGGTGCGCAAGAAGGCGCGGGGTGCGGAAACTCCCTGTTCACATTCAGTGCACCTTGCCCGATGGTGGCCGCAATGTCGCTGCGCGCCCTCCTCTTGCCCGCGTTCTTCGCACTGGCTGCCTGCGCCGCCCCGCAGACCGTTTCCGAGCGCCGCTCGACCCTCGAGCTCGCCAGCCTACCCCCGATGAAGACGTTCGCGCCGGCTGTCCCCCATCGGGTGCACCGCGCCAATGCCGACATCGCGCAGGATTTCCTCGACCTGACTTTTACGCTTGAATCGGGGCGGTCGCTGCCGATAATGACCAGGTTCGAAAGCCCCGTCAGCGTACGCGTTACCGGTCAACGACCGGCGAGCCTTGACGGAGACCTTGACCGGCTGCTCGAGCGCCTGCGCCGCGAGGCCCGGATCGATATTGCCCGCGCCACCCGCGGAGCCGATGCGAACATCACGATCGAGGTCGTCCCCCGCGCCAAGCTGCAGCGCGCCGTCCCGGACGCCGCCTGCTTCGTCGTCCCCCGGGTGTCGTCCTGGGGCGAATTCGTGCGCAACCGCCGCGGCGGGATGATTGACTGGGCGACGCTGAAAACGCGCGAGCGACTGGCGATCTTCATCCCCGGCGACGTTCCTCCGCAAGAGGTGCGCGACTGCCTGCATGAAGAACTCGCACAGGCCCTGGGTCCGCTGAACGACCTCTACCGGCTGACCGACTCGGTCTTCAACGACGACAACTTCCACACCGTCCTGACCGGGTTCGACATGCTTATCCTGCGCGCGACCTATTCCGACGCGCTGCAATCAGGCATGACCCGGCGCGAGGTCGCCGGCATCCTGCCCGGCCTGCTGTCGCACCTGAATCCCGCCGGGAATCGCCCCCCGGCCCCGGCCCGCGTCACCACCTCAGAGGCCTGGACCGATGCGATCGAAAACGCGCTTGGCCCCAATGTACGGATGTCCCAGCGCCGCGAAAGCGCGCGCCGCGCCGTCGCGACCGCCCGCGCCGGCGGGTGGAATGACAACCGGTTGGCCTTTTCGCTCTTTGCGCTCGGGCGCCTGTCGATCGGCAGCGACCCCGACCTGGCGCTGGCCTCGTTCCTTCAGGCTGCCGGCATCTACGGCGCCGACCCCGACACCGCGGTCCACGGCGCGCACATCGCCATGCAACTCGCCACCTTCGCCCTGTCGGCCGGGCAACCCCACAGCGCGCTGGCGATCGTCGATGCCAACACTCCGGCCGTCATCGAGGCCGAGAACGCGTCGCTGCTGTCCACCCTTTTGCTGGTGAAGTCCGAGGCGCTGCGCAGCCTCGGCCGGCCGGGCGAGGCCGACCGTCTGCGCGACGAGGCGTTAGGCTGGGCGCGCTACGGATACGGTGATACCATCGACATCCTGCGCCGCGCCGACGAGATCGCGGCCATCGCCCCGAAACCGGAGACCGCCTCATGATCGTCATCGCCTTCGCCCTCGTCGGTGCCTTCCTCGGCCAGCGCCTCGCCGCGCGCAACGGCGGCGTGCGGGCGGACAAGGTGCAATACGCCATCGCCTGCGCCATCGCCGGCGCGCTTCTGGGCCTCGTCGTCACCATCGTTGTCGAGAACCTGATCGCCTGATGTTCCTGCCCTTCTTCGAAGAGCTTCGCCGCCACCGGGTCCCGGCCACCCTACGCGAGTTCCTCGACTTCCTGAGCGTCGTGAAAGCCGGCCTTGCGACCTATGACGTCGACGCCTTCTACTACCTCGCACGCGCCAGTCTGGTGAAGGACGAGGCACATATCGACCGCTTCGACCAGGCCTTCGCCGCCGCCTTCGCGGGCGTCGAGGCGATCTCGCCCGAGGCGGTGGTCGAGGCAATGGACCTGCCCGACGACTGGCTGCGCCGGATGCGCGAGAACCACCTCTCGCCCGAGGAACGTGCCGAGATCGAGGCTATGGGCGGCTTCGACAAGCTGATGGAGGAACTGCGCAAGCGTCTCTCCGAGCAGGAAGGCCGGCACGAGGGCGGCAACAAGTGGGTCGGCACTGCCGGCACCTCTCCCTACGGCGCCTACGGCTACAACCCCGAGGGCGTGCGCATCGGCCAGAACGAAAGCCGCCACCGCCGCGCGGTGAAGGTCTGGGACAGGCGCGACTTCCGCGATTTCGACGGCGATCGCGAGATCGGCACCCGCACGATGAAGGTCGCCCTGAAGCGCCTGCGCCGCTGGGCCCGCGACGGCGCGCACGAGGAACTGGACCTGCCCGGCACGATCCGCTCGACCGCGCATCAGGGGTATCTGGACGTCAAGACCCGGCCCGAGCGGCGCAACGCGGCGCGGGTGCTGCTGTTTCTCGACGTCGGCGGGTCGATGGATGACCACGTGCAGGTCGTTTCGGACCTGTTCTCGGCCGCGAAATCCGAGTTCCGGCACCTCGAACAGTTCTACTTCCACAACTGCCTCTACGAGGGCGTCTGGCGCGACAACCGCCGCCGCTGGACCGAGCAGATGCCTACGTGGGACATCCTGCGCACCTACGGCCCCGAATGGCGCTGCATCTTCGTCGGCGACGCGGCGATGTCGCCCTACGAGGTCGCGATGCCCGGCGGCGCGAACGAGCACTGGAACGCCGAGTCGGGGCAGGTCTGGCTGGAGCGCGCGCGCAACCAATGGCCCGCGCATCTCTGGATCAACCCGGTGCGCGAGGATCTGTGGGGCTACACCCAGTCCACGCAGATGATCCAGCAGATCTTCGGGCCTCAGCGCATGGCGCCCCTGACGCTCGACGGTTTGACGCGGGGCATGAAACTTCTGACCTGAGCGGCCGTTATCAAGGCCGAACCTTCAGGAGAAATTCCATGCAATATCGCCCCCTCGGCCGGTCCGGCCTGCAGGTGTCCGAGCTTTGCCTCGGCACCATGACATTCCACGGCGGCACCGGCATGTGGAAGAACATCGGCCAGCTCGGCCAGTCCGACGCCGACGAGATCGTGAAAACCGCCTTCGACGGCGGGATCAACTTCTTCGACACCGCGAACGTCTATTCCGAGGGCGGGTCGGAAGAAATCCTCGGCCAGTCGCTGAAGAATCTCGGCCTGAACCGGCACGAGGTCGTCATCGCCTCGAAGGGGTTCGGGCGGATGCACGAGGGGCCAAACGGCCGCGGCGCCTCGCGCTATCACATCATCGACGCGTGCAAGGCGTCGCTGAAGCGCCTCGGCGTCGACCACATCGACCTCTATCAATTGCACGGCTTCGACTTCGACACGCCCATCGACGAGCAGATGGAGGCGCTGGATATCCTCGTGAAGCACGGCCACGTCCGCTATGTCGGCGTGTCGAACTGGGCTGGGTGGCAGCTTGCGAAGGCGCAAGGCCATGCCGAGCGTCGTGGCACCGCGCCCATTCGCACGATCCAGTCCTACTATTCCCTCGCCGGGCGCGACGTCGAACGCGAGGTGCTGCCCGCAGCCAAGGCCGAGGGCGTCGGAATGCTCTGCTGGTCGCCGCTGGCCGGGGGCTACCTGTCGGGCAAGTACACCGGCAACGATTCCGAAGCCGAGGGGCGCCGCGCCGAGTTCGACTTCCCCCCCATCGACAAGGACAAGGCCGATGGCATCGTGGGTGTGATGCAGGACATCGCCTCGGCCAAGGGCGCCAGCGTGCCGCAGATCGCGCTCGCCTGGCTTCTGTCGCGCGACGGCGTGTCTTCTGTCATCGTGGGGGCCAAGAAGGTCTCGCAGCTTCAGGACAACCTCGGCGCGGCCGATGTGGAATTGTCCGAGGACGATCTGACGAAGCTCGACGAGGCGAGCGCGCTGCCATCTGCCTATCCCCAGTGGATGTTCCAGACACAGTCCAACCGGACAGAGTGACTCGGGCCGCCGCGAGATCGGGTCACGCGGAACCGCCGTGAGGCCAAGTCGTTCCCGTCACCGGTGCGCCCGTTGCGGCGCATCGCCACCACTTACGCGGCTACGGCCGTCCAGCCCCACGAAGGAGACCGACATGATCAAGAAGCACGGCACGGCGAACTGGAAAGGCGGACTGAAGGACGGCACCGGTACGGTTTCAACCCAGACCGGCGTTCTGGACAAGGCGAATTACGGTTTCCAGTCGCGCTTCGAAGGCGGCACCAACACCAACCCAGAAGAGCTGATCGGCGCGGCCCACGCAGCCTGCTTCTCAATGGCGCTGTCGATGATCCTGGGCCAGAGCGACCTGACTCCCGACAACATCGACACCAAGGCGACCGTGAGCCTCGAAGAAACCGACGGTGGCTTCACCGTGACGAAGATTCACCTCGACGTGGCAGCCTCGGTGCCCGGCGCGTCCGAGGATCAGTTCCTGGAAGCTGCCAACACGGCGAAAGCGAACTGCCCGATCTCGAAGGCACTCGCCGGCCCCGAGATCACGATGGATGCGAAACTTGCCTGAGCAACCATCCGGCGGTGCATCAGTCCGGGTGCGCCGCCCTATGCTTCGACCCCGCCCTGCGGGGCGAACACCTCGAGAGGCGCGACGAGGGACAGGCGGAATCCCTTGGTCGGATACTCCAGCTTGATCTTGGCATCGAACGCCGCCGCGGCGAGCACCGTCACCACCTGTGTGCCATAGCCGGTCCGCTCGGGCTGGGACACCGGCGGGCCGCCGCGCTCCACCCAGTCGAAATGCAGGCACTCGTCGTCGTCGATGCGCCAGGTGATCTCAACTCGCCCGTCGCCGGCCAATGCGCCATACTTCGCCGCATTGGTCAGCAGTTCGTGGCACATCATCGCCATGACATGCGCCGATTGCGACGCCATCTCGACCCGCGGCCCATCGATATCCAGCCTGACCTGCCGCCGTCCCTCGAAGGGCATGACTTGCTGGGCGATGATCTCTTTCAGGTCATAGCCATGCGCAGTCCCGTGTGCCGTCGCTTCCTGGTTACGGGCGAGCGCCTGCAGTCGGTCGATGAAACGGTCGGGAAAATCCTCTGGCGTCGAGTGTCGGCGCAGCTGCCGCGCGATGCTCGCCACAACGGTGATGAGGTTCTTGGTCCGGTGGTTCAACTCGCCGATCAGCATCTGCGACTGCAGCTCGGCCATCTTCCTACTGGTCCCGTCCACGACGGCAAAGATCGCAGAACGCGGCGCCGACCGGTCGCCATCCGGGTCGTAGAACACGCGCTTGCGGGCATTTACCCAGCGCAGCTTGCCCTCGTGATCGAAGGTGCGGTGGTTCAGGTCCACGACGTCGGGTCCATGCGCCGACGAGAGCTGCTCGATCGTGACCTCGACCTCGGGCCAATCGTCGCGATGGATCTGCTTATGGAAGTCCTCTCTGGCGATATCCACGCCGGCAGTCAGCCCGAAGATCTCTGCCGCCAGCTGATCGAGGCGAACGACATCCGAGACGTAGTCGACACGTCCCAGCCCCACCTTCGCAACTTGGAGTCCGATCTCCATCTCTTCCGTCGTCAATCCGGAATAGTCAAGCTTCGGCACCGGCGCTGCATCCATCTTCTTGTATGACTTCCTTCGTTCTTAAGGGTTTGACGTGGAACCGCAATAGACGTCTATTGACATAGAGGAGCCGGATCGCACTGACGCATTGTGCCGCGCGCGCCGCCATCCCATCTTAGACCCATGTTGAAGCTTACGCCGATCCTGCTGGCAATTCTCTATGCCCTCGCGATGTATCGCGTGTCGATCTGGCGCACCAAGCGCAAGCTCGACACGCAGTCGACCGAGCTGGCGGACCGCGATCTCAAGGAGCTGACGGACCGGATGGCTGACGCGCTCGAGGTGAAGCGCATCCCCGTCCATATATACGAGATCTCGCCCGTCAACGGCCTTGCCGCGCCCGACGGTCGCATCTTCCTGACCCGCGGCTTCTACGAGAAATATCGGTCTGGCCAGGTCTCGGCCGAGGAGATGTCCAGCGTCATCGCGCACGAGCTGGGGCACGTGGCGCTCGGCCACGCGAAGCGACGGATGATCGACTTTTCCGGCCAGAACGCGGTCCGGACGGTTCTGATCATGGTGCTCGGCCGGATCGTTCCGGGCCTGGGAGTGATGATCGCCAACGGTCTCGCCTCTCTTCTGGCCGCGCGCCTGTCCCGGCAGGACGAGTACGAGGCGGACGCCTATGCCTCGGCGCTGCTCATCAAGTCCGGGATCGGGACGGCCGCGCAGAAGAGCATGTTTCGCAAGCTCGAGGCGCTGACCGGTGGCGCCGGCGGCAGCACACCGGCCTGGCTGCTGTCGCACCCCAAGACGGACGAGCGCATCGCGGCTATCGAGGCGAACGAAAAGAAGTGGCTGGGCGCCTGAAGCCGCGCCCCATCCGCGCGCGCCCCCTAGCCCCCGCGCCTGATCCTGCGTAGGAATGCCCCAACCGTTACCGCAAAAGGGAACCACCATGGCCAGCAAACTCGACCAGCTTCGCGACATGACCGTGGTCGTCGCCGACACGGGCGACGTGGACGCCGTGCGCCGCCTCAAGCCCGAGGACTGCACCACCAACCCGTCCATCGTGCTCAAGGCTGTGGGCACGGACTACTTCAAGGACATCGTCGAGGAAGGCATCGGCAAGGGCGGATCGACCGCCGAGATCGCCGAGCGGCTGACTGTCTCGGTCGGTGCCGAGCTCGCCGAGATCGTTCCCGGCCGCGTCTCCACCGAGGTGGATGCACGCCTCAGCTTCGACACCGAAGCCTCGATCGCCAAAGCGAATTCCCTGATCGAAGGCTACGAGAAGCGCGGCATCGGCAAGGACCGCATCCTGATCAAGCTCGCCTCCACGTGGGAGGGAATCCGAGCCGCAGAATGCCTCCAGAAGGATGGCATCGACTGCAACCTGACGCTGCTCTTCTCGATGGCGCAGGCAAAGGCGTGCGCCGATGCGGGGGTGTTCCTGATTTCGCCCTTCGTTGGTCGGATCACCGACTGGTACAAGGCCTCCGAAGGGGTGGAAGGCTACGAGCCGGACAACGATCCGGGCGTGAAGTCCGTCCGCGCGATCTACGACTACTACAAGTCGAACGGGATCGAGACGGTCGTGATGGGCGCGTCGTTCCGCAACGCCGGCCAGATCGAGGCGCTGGCGGGTTGCGACCGGCTGACGATCTCGCCCGACTTGCTGGACGAGCTGCACAATGACCACGGCCAGCTGACCCGCAAGCTCGAGGCCAAGAGCGGCTCCGGCAGTGTCGATCCCATCGACGAACCAATCTTTCGGTGGGAGCTGAACGAGGACGCAATGGCCACTGAGAAGCTGTCCGATGGTATCCGCAAGTTCCACGCCGACGCCGAAAAGCTGGAAGCCCTGATCGCCGAGCGCACAAAGTGAAGATCGAAGGGCAGCCATACCGCTCGCTCTGGTGGTCCGACGAAAAGGGCTGCCTTGAGATCATCGACCAGCGCTGGCTGCCCCACGAGTTGCGCATCCAGGAGGTGCGCAGCCTCGACGACTATGCAGACGCCATCGTCCAGATGCGCGTCCGAGGTGCGCCTCTGATCGGCGCGACGGCGGCCTACGGTCTGGCGCTGGCCATGGCGAACGACCCGTCGGACGCCAACCTCGCCGCGGCCTACGATCGGCTGCACGCCACGCGGCCCACGGCGATCAACCTTCGCTGGGCACTCGACCGGGCACGCACGGCGCTGATGCCGCTCGACCCGGACCGTCGGGCCGAAGCGGCGCTCGCGTTGGCGCGCGAGATTGCCGACGAGGATGTCGATATCAATCACGCCATCGGCACCCATGGATTGAGCCTTCTGCGCCGCCTCTCGGCCGAGAAGGACAGACCGCTCAACATCCTGACCCATTGCAACGCCGGCTGGATCGCGACGGTGGACTGGGGCACGGCGACCTCGCCCATCTATCAGGCCAATGATGCCGGTATTGACCTGCATGTCTGGGTGGACGAAACCCGCCCCCGCAACCAGGGCGCGCTGACCTCGTGGGAGCTTGGCAGCCACGGTGTGCCCCATACCTACATCACCGACAATGCCGGCGGGCACTTGATGCAGCGCGGGCTGGTGGACATCGTCATCACCGGAACCGACCGCGTGACACGCCGGGGTGACGTCTGCAACAAGATCGGCACCTATCTGAAGGCGCTCGCGGCGAAGGATAACGGCGTACCCTTCTACGTCGCCCTGCCCTCGCCCACCATCGACTGGACCGTCTCCGACGGGCTGCGCGAAATCCCGATCGAGGAACGCGATCCGCGGGAAGTCTCGCATATCCAGGGCGCCGGACCGGACGGCATCGCAGAGGTGCGCGTCACTCCCGAGGGCACGCCCACCCGCAACGACGCCTTCGACGTGACGCCCGCACGGCTGGTGACCGGCTTCATCACCGAGCGCGGCGTTTGCCGGGCGACCGAAGATGGCCTCGCGGGTCTTTTCCCCGACCTCTCCGCCCGCAGGGCCTGACGCCTAGCTGGCGAAGACGGCGTCCATCTCGCGGAATCCCTTGATCTCGATGGGATTTCCAGACGGATCGCGGAAGAACATCGTCCACTGCTCGCCCGGTTCGCCCTCGAACCGGACAGACGGGGCCAGCACCCAATCTGTCCCAGCCTCCTCCAGCCGGTCGCGCAGGGCCTGCCAGTCCGGCAAATGCAGGACGAGGCCCATATGCGGCATCGGCACCATGTGATCGCCGACCTTCCCCGTCTCGGCATTGGCGAAAGGCTCGCCCTTGTGCAGCGACAGCTGGTGGCCGAAGAAATCGAAATCCACCCAGCTGTCGGTCGAGCGTCCCTCGGCGCAGCCCAGCACGCCGCCGTAGAAGGCGCGCGCGGCATCAAGGTCGGTGACATGGATGGCAAGGTGGAATGGGGTGAGCATCGGCGTCCTCCGTTTTTCGTTCCGAGTCTTACGTGGCGAAACTGCCGCGCGCAATTGAACCGGCGTGGGGGGATGCGCATTGCGTGCCCATGAGCGATGCAATCTTCGACAGCTTCAGCGGCATTGGCCGAATGATCATCCTGGCGACGATGGCCTATGTCGCCGTCGTCCTCATCCTGCGGATCTCGGGCAAGCGCACGCTCTCGACGCTGAACGCGTTCGACATGATCGTGACGGTCGCCTTGGGGTCGACGCTGGCCACCGCCATCCTGTCGCGATCGACGCCCCTGCTTGAAGCGCTCACGGCCTTCGCCACACTCGTCGGGCTGCAATGGATCGTGGCGTGGTTGTCGATCCGGTCGCGGGGCTTTGCCAACATGGTCCGGTCGGAGCCCGCCCTGCTGGTCCGCAAGGGCGAGATCCTCCACGATGCGTTGCGCCGCCAACGGGTCACAGAGAACGAGTTGATGACGGTGATCCGCCAGTCCTCTGCCCGCGCGCCCGAGAATACCGCCGCGGTGATCCTCGAGACGGACGGGTCATTCAGCGTGGTCGCCGAAGACGGGGCCGACAACGGCACCGCCTATGCGCGTGCCGGCCTCAACCGGCGCTGACGCCGAACCTCAGTCGGACACGGTGGCGTAGCGAAGCGTCACCGCAGCCGTCACGCCGACTTCGCCGCGGGCGAGCGGAACGCCGCCGCTGCGGGCCTCCATCATCATCATGGGCTGCGGCGGGGACGACTCAACGTTGCCCTCGCGGATCTCCTCGATCGCGCCAAGCCCCACACCTGCGGCCTGTGCCATCACGGCCGCCTTGCGCACTGCATCCGCGACCGCGGCGCCGAGCGCGGCATCCCTGGCCGCCGCCGGATCAGACAGCTGCCACTGGACGCCTTCCAGCCGGTTGGCCCCCTCGCCTACCACCGTGTCGAGCACGGTCCCGAGGATGTCGAGATCGCGCACCCGGACGGACAGCAGTGATTCGGCGTGATAGCCGGTGACCTCCGGCCCGCCGGCCGGCTGAGTTTCGGGACGATCGGAGTAGACGGGGTGCAGGTTCAGCGTTCCCGTCTGCATGTCACGTGGCGCAATGCCGGCGTCGGTGAGCGTCGCCAGGACCGGCGCAAGGCCTTGATTCATGGCAGCGACCGCTTCGGTCGGGGTCGCTGCGTCGGCGCCGACACCCAGCGTCACAAGGGCGATGTCCGGCTCGAAGGCGACCTCGCCCGTGCCTTCAACCGTCAGAGTCTGGGCCATGATAGGGGTGCCCAGGACGATTCCCGCCACGACGGCCAATGTGCGAATAAGCATAATTCTGCCTTTTTTGGTCTCCATGAGGCAGAACCTAGATGCAATCCCCGAAATTTGCTCGCCTTTCTTTCCATGCGCGGTATCCTGCGGTAAACGACGAGTGCAATCCCGGCGTCCTGTGCCGGCAGCCGCGCACGTGCTAGAGCAGGATTTATGAAATACGATTTCGCGCTCGACTTCACGCCTGAGGGGGTTCGCCTCCTGCAGGGCTCCGGCGATGATACGATCGTCTTTGGCTCCGTCGATTTCGACGATCCTCATTTCGACACGCGTGTCGAGGATCTTCGCAAGGAGGCCGAAGAGGTCCATGGCGGCCCCTTCGCGACCGCCCTTCTGCTGCCCCATTCCGAGGTCCTCTTCCACACGATGAAGGTCGAGGAAGGCACGGAGATCAAGGAAGATTCCGTGCGCAGCGAACTTGAGGGAATGACGCCCTACGCCATCGGCGACCTTGCCTATGACTGGAAGTCGCTGTCGAAAACCCAGGTCGAGATCGCCGCTGTCGCGCGCGAGACGCTGGCCGAGGCGGACGGCTTTGCCGCGCAGCATGGGTTTGGCCCCGGTCCGTTTTCCACCGCACCGAACCCCAAGGCGTTTCGCGGCCAGCCCAGCTTCGGCGCATCCGAGCGCCCGATGCCCCAGCCGGAACCGGAACCGGAGCTCGAACCGGCCCCGCTGCCGGAGTCCGCGCCTGCGCCTGTTCCCGAGGCCCCCGGTCCTGCGGCAGACCTGCCGGCGCCGAAAGTCGCCGACACACCGCAGGACGAGTCCGCTGGCGCAACAGCCGAGACGCCCCCGGCGGCACCAAAGGATACGGTCCCTGCTCCGACCAAGACCGAGAAAACCGGGGCCAAGCCGGACGCCCCGGCGGCAGCTCCGGCCGCCGAGTCGAAGGACAAGCCCTCCGGCAAGAGTGCCGGCGGCGCCCCTTTCATAGACGACTTCGCCGAGCCGCAGGTCGCGCGCCCGCCATACCGGGCGCCGCGGTCTGAAACGCCGCAACCGAAGATGGGCGAAGGCATCATCTCTGCACCCAAGCGCGCTTCCGAAAAGCCGAAGCCCGATACAGCCGCAGCGTCACCATCATTCTCGTCGCGACGGACTGACTCGTCGGGAAGCGGCGTGGCAACGGCGCTCGGCGCGGCGGCTGCGGCGGGTGCGGCTGGCATCGCGGGC
>NZ_JBELKF010000094.1:0-11976 GCF_042089775.1 Palleronia sp. | reverse complement strand
CGGTGGTTGAGGATCAGTGCGAACGGGAGGCAGCGTGATGATCTATTCTGTCTGCCTCGTGTCCGTCGATCCCCACCGCCACGTTAGCCATACCGAGAGCGCCCGATCCGCACAGATCACGGCGCGTCTTCTGGCAGAGCGGTTTCCCGGAATGTCCTTCAGCTACGAACCCGGGCCTGATCTTGTGCACGGCGACTGCCATCCCTCGATACGCGACAGCGCCTTGTCGGTAGAGGTCCAAAGGCTGGTGGCGGCCGAGTTGGTCATTGAAGCGGCGACCAACCCAAAGAGCTTGCCGAAATGGTGTGCCTTCCAGCATAGCAATGGAGGCGTGGTTGCACATCCTGACCATGATCGGCGGGCCGTCGAAATCTGCCGCCGGGACTGCGATGTGGTGCAAGAGCGGGCGATCTATGCGGTCTATCCAACGCCCGACGAGTTGCTCGAACGCTTCCGAAACGATGCTGACATGATCGCATAACTTGGGGCGAGAAATCGCCTCAAAACCCTATTTTTATGGCTTTTTATCGCCTCTGATGATAGGATCGGGGCAATGCCAGGTACGACGGAAAGGCTGACCATGAACGCTTTCACGAGCATCAAATCCGCGTGGAAGTCCGCGCAGCTTCTCATCGCATTTCACCAGAACAGGGATGGTCGAAAGCGCAACGATCCCCGCCTCTGGAGCCCAAAGAACGGCGTGGCTGGTGTCACCGACGACCCCAAGGCGAAGGAAGCCTTCGTGGTCGTGCGCGGTGAAGGCGACGCCGGAGACGTGCAGATAAAGGTTCATCCCGACAGGATCATCGTGCGTCGAGACCCTGATGCGATCGGATGGTCGGGCATCCAGGTCGACCACTACGGGGTGAAGGTCCTCGTCGGCGACGTCTGGATCACGGTGCAGGCCGATGGGTCCGTCAAACGTGAGCCGGAGGGCCATCACGGAGACACGAGTTGGCTGGAAGCGGACGGGGGGTTCCTGCGTCTGACGCCGGAAATGGAGATCAGTGTCTCAGGGGATGGTGAAAAGATGACCCGCCGCACGCCCGACGGGTTTGCGGCCGTCATGGGCCCTGACGCGTGGAGTGGCGAGCGCGCAGCTCCGGATGCTCCCCTCGCCTATGAGGTGATGCCGCGTCTCACCAAGGACTGACTCCCCCCCCGCCCTTCTAAATGAGGCCCCGCCCGTGGCGGGGCTTTTCTCGTTTGGCCATGCGAGCTGCTTTGGCCGGATCGTGAAAACGCATGGACCTGCCTCACGCCCTCCCTTCCGTCGACTTGTAGTCGAAAGCCCCGCAATGGTCGGACGATCGCCCAGCCCCCCGCCAAGTCCGTCAGCAGTTCGGCCTCACAACGCTGGAGGCCCCATGACCGTAACCGCTGTTCTGCTTTTCACCGATGTCCTGATCGCCGCGATCGCCCAAAAAGGGCGACGCTGAGCATCCGGACTCCTGCCCTGCGGCCGCGCGTTCGTCGCAGAGCCGACCTTGTGCTTAGTCAGGCTAGACATTCGGTCCAGGTCACTTGTTCAACTTGTCTGCAAGTTGATCCAGCGCCGCCCTGAACGCTGCCATGTAGATGTGCCGCAAGCAGTCTGCGGTCGAGTACGCCTCAAGGGGATCGTGGGTCGCCCGAAACTCTTCAAGCACGCCAGTATCGACTTGCAGCCACTTTCTCTGCGTAGGTTCCATCATGTCCGGCGCGGGCAACGGTGACGGCATAGCCTTCACGTCGACGTCGCTCATTGCCTGTGTTGCCTTCGGAAGCAGCCAGGTCAGAGCATATTCTTCTGTGAAGCCGCCGCGGTCGCAGAGGTCCCTGACGCGCGTTGACAAGGTTCTAGGGATCCCTGCTTTGAGGTAGGATCGCGCAAACTCACCTGTTTTCGGCTGTTTAACAGCCTGCCCTTTGGGCTTCACCTTGGGCTCCGGTCGAGCCGGTTTTTCGGCTTCCACACCGGCTTCCATTGGGCTCTTGTCTGCTTCGGGGGCGACGTTCTCAGCCGCGGCCGAAGTTGCCGCGGTGCCGCGCACGGTGAGTTTCTTGAAGATGGGGCTGTCCGGCTCGTCAATATCTTCGATCGAAAATCGCTTCTTACTCATCTGCATCGGCCTCCTCAAAGAGTTCGTTGATAACGCCAAGCCCATCTTCGAGGACTTTCAGAACGCTTTTGGAGTGCACGGCGCTAAGGCCCTTGCCCGAAGCGGCGCGCTTGTAGCGCGTCAAAAGTGGTCCCTCAGCGTCCCATGTTTCGACTACTGAATGGTTAGAGATACCGGCTTTTGCGCAGTACGGGTGGTCGCTTAGCTTGTCATAAACTGCCCAATGCGCCTTGGTCATTTGGCGAGGCAGGTTGTTCCGCACGATCTTGACGACCGGCCGACGATCATCAGGCAACGTGTCCACGTATTCCCCGATCGCTTTGGCCGTCGCGAGCGTGGTGCGGACTGACGCCGTTCCGAGGCTCGTCGGTATCACCACGAAATCGCTGTTGCTGATCATGGTGAGTGTCGAGATGTCACCGACACCCGGCGTGTCTACAAAGACCAGACCGTCGAAATCTTTGTCCAACAGATCATTCAAGGCGTCGATGATCTCTTGGACGGTCGTGACGCGATACCCTTGGCAGTTGTCTGTCCAGTTGCCGGCCTCAATAGCGGCCTCCATCCACTCCATCAGATTGGCGGTAGGATCGCCATCGAAGAAGACGACCTGCCGCTTCGATGCGAGGGCCGCGCTAATCAGGATTTGCGCGACCGTCGTTTTCCCAGGTCCGCCCTTGGCGTTCACCATTGAGATCACATCGAACGCCATGTCTGCCCCTCATATCAGTAGCGCTTGCTCGACTGGTTGAACAAGCGCGGTCCATGCAACCTATCGAATATTACCGATTATCGCACTCATCGCGCTGAACCTACCGTGCGATATGTCCGGTTGCGGGTGCTATTCAACAACGGGTGCTGTGCGATGGGTTCGACCTAGCCGACAAGTGGCACAGTCGCAACAGTCGGTTAAGTGGCACTGATCCGACTGTCTAACTTGACCGTCGGTCGAACGTAACCGACCGTCGGGATGAGCCGGATGTTGCGTCATCGGCGGGGGCCGCTAATGAAAATCGCGCCGGAGGGGCTCGTTCGGGCGCCAGCGGCCTCTCCACAACCGGCCGCGCGTTTGTCGCGCTGTACGGCCGACTCTGGCGCTCTCAAGGGGTATCGAGGGCCGCCAGGGGCAAACCGCTTTTCAATACCACGCCCTCCGACCTCCGGTCTGCGGGCCGAAATTGCCAGACACTAGACGCACCGAGTTGCCCCGCCCCTTTTTTCTCCGCTGGCCGCGGAGAACGTTGCTAAAGAGGGGCCCTCTGTCTAGTGTCCGAGTTGCAGGATATGTGTGCTGTATACCAAAATTGCATTTTGGAGCCGTGTGTTGACCAACTCGACCCGACGGGATCGCATAAAGACCCTGCTCTCGCAGGGCGTTTCGGCCGCGAAGATCGCGGAGGAGGTCGGCTGCGCGCCTTCGACGGTTCATCGCATTCGCAATGGTCAGGGATCGAGAAAGGGGAACCGGGCCGCGTATATGACGGTAACTGCAAAGGTCACCCAGGGGGAGTGCGAGGCGCTGGATGGTCTCGTGATGCGGGGCGTTGCGCCTTCGCGGTCAGCCCTGATCCGCGACCTGGTGCGTCGAAGCGGCGGCTACTACGAGCCCTCCCCGGAAGAAGAGGCTTTACTCGCGGGAGCAAGCCAGCACCTTTCGAGGCTAGGCGGCAACTTCAACCAGATCGCCCGCGCATTGTCCGCATCCGTTCGGAAGACTGGCAGAGCTGACCCTACCGCCGCACAGATCGAGGAACTACGGCGAGCCAACGACGAAGTGCAGCGGATCCGCGGTGTCATCGGCGCGATGCTCCACAACGCGCAGGTCAAATCGGACCGGCTGCGCGAGACCGTGAGCGCCGTTGAAGGCGACTTCGATGAGTAGGGGCCATTCCTCCATTGATCGCGTGATGGGCCGCTTGTTCGATGACGAGCGGAAGCGGAACGGCAGCAGCGCCGTAGGCCGCAAAGGGCGGTCAGGCAGTTCTTCGACCAGGCGCGCCAGCGGTCGGCATCACTCGTCGAGCCGTATGAGCCGGGTCGGCGCGAAGCACGGGCACGCTGTTTTCAAGTTGATAAAGCAGGGCGGTACGACAAGTCGGGGCGGCTTGCGCGGCCAGCTCAACTACATTCTCCGGGACGACAAAGCGGCGAGGGTGATCGACCCGAGCGGACGGATCGGGCCGCAGGAGATTGCAACCAATCAGCAGTTGAACAGCCTGACGTTGGAGTGGTCCCAGGACTGGTGGAACGGCACGAGGAACGGCCAGACTTCGCACATGATCTTAAGCTACCCGCGCGGCACCTCCATCGAGGATGTGACGGAGATCACCAAGGGAGTCTGCGCCGAAATGTTCGAGAGCGGAGACGCCCGGTTCAAGTATATCGCGGCCATCCATGACGATGTCGATAGCCACCCCCACGCGCACATCGTCGTCAACCGGCGTGCCGACAACAACGAGCTCTTCCAGATGCGCAGCGGCTCGGAGCATAGCTACGAAGGCTTCCGCGAAGCGATGGCCGCACATGCCGAGCGGAGAGGCATCTATCTTGATCCCACTTCGCGGTTTGAGCGTGGCGTTCTTCAGCGCCAGCCGTCCTACGAAGAGCAGCGGGTCGCTCAGCGCGAGGGCCGGGCGCCGGTGCAGCGCGAACGTACCGGGCAGGACCTGCAATATGCCAAGGAGCAGGTCTCTTTTTCCAGAATCGGCTATGAAGCTATGGCTGTCATCGCCGCCAACGCGGACTGTCCGAGGCTGGAACGAGCCTATGCGGATATGGCGAGCCTAATCGAAACCTACGCAGGAGACTACAAGATGCCGGCACTTAGCGAAGAAGAGAACGCCCGTTTCGACGAGTATTCCACGGTCCTGAACGAAAGCATCCGGCGCACCGAGACCATGCTGGAGAGCAAGGATCCAGCCGCGCGGGTTCCGGCAGAACTTCGCATGAGCGAGATCATGGCCGATTTCACCCAGCTCAACCCAAATGCCTCTTACGCCCGCGCGCTTCACCAGCCTGCACAGAGCAATTCGATCTATCAGCACAAGCCCGGTGAGAACGCGGCCGAGCTGCGCGGACCGGAGGCCCAGGCCACCATCCAGCGCGTAGCGAACGAGTACGGGTTGGACGCGGAGGCCGTCACCAGCCGACTCGAGAACCCAGCCACAAGCCAGTACCTCGAACAACGCTGGTTGATGGACGATGCCAAGCGGCTCGCAGAGCGCGACGGCATGGATCATACCAACCCGGCCGACATGGCGACTATTCGTGACGAGCTGACCAACGCGCACCAGATCATGCGCGAAGAACTGGTAGCGTCCGGCGTCCTGCGGACTGTCCCCCACCTTGACGACGAATATCACTACGAGCCGCCGCGCCCGGACACTTACAGCTATGTTGCCGACCGGCAGGCGGTGGACGTGCAAGACATCATCCAGCACTACAAAGAGGGCGGTGCGCCGGATCAGTGGATTGCCGAGAACAGTGCGACCATCGTCAATGACGTCACCGAGCGTTACAACGCAGACCACCAGCAATTCTTGCACGACCACGCCGAAGCAGCCAATCTCATGCAGACGGCCATCGGACGTGACGACGAAGGCCAAATGGTCATCGCCGATCGCGGGGCCGCCGAGCAGATCGAGGCGTACATCCAGGACCGCAACCTTGCGTCCGAGGATCGAGCAACGATGCTGAACGCGATTGGTGCAGACTTCACCGAACGGTATCCGACGATGCCGCATCACGTCGCGGACGACATGAGCCGGCACTACGCTGATCTCTATGCAACGATGCAAGACGAGCGGGAGCGCCCGACAGCGTTTGGGGTAGATGCGTCCTTCGACCGTTGGGCCGAGAGGAGCGGCGACAACTACGAACTTGCAGCCGACGCGCATGACCATCAAGAGATCGTTCGCCTTGTTCAGGAGAACACGACGGACGCGCAGTACGAGCGGTTCCGCAATGGCGACTTGAACGCCATCGAGCACATTACGACCGACCCGGTTTTTGCGCGGCAGCTCGTGTCTGAAGTCGCCAACCACGAACGGGCCAACGGCTCTGACTTTGACAGGGACGCCGAACAGGCGATCAAGGATCACCAGCAGTACCTGACCGAGCACTTCGGTCTAGACCGTGACCGCGAGCATGAGAGGTAAGACGATGCCGAGACAACTTTCAGCCGGGGCTTTCTTCGGCCTCGGCGGCCTGATCATCGCCTACATCTTCGCAACGCTCTGGGTCAATTACCAACTGCCTTGGAGCGTGGGGTATCTGGACTTTCCGAAAACGCTCATCGACCTCCGAGGGTCGAACGACAACCTGTTTACCCAGCTTTGGCTCATCTTTCTGCTTCTGGGCTTGGCTGGGTTCGCTCTGGGCGCCCACTCCGCCAGTGAAAAACTGACCAACGAAGGCACTTCTTCTTGGCAGACACGTCGCCAGATGAAGCGTGGCAAATTCTTGGGGACACCCGGCAAGGGCTTCGTGCTGGCCAAGACGACCAAGCCAGGTCGCAGGGGCGAGTATGTCACCACCCAAGTCAACGGCTATACCAACTGTCTTGTCGTCGCACCGACCGGAGCTGGTAAGGGCGTCGGGTTCGTCTACCCGAACCTTCTCACCTTCGAAGGCTCGACGATCGTTCTCGACGTCAAAGGAGAGAACTACGCGACCACAGCGCGCCGGCGCGCAAAGATGGGGAACAAGGTCTTCAAGTTTGCGCCGGTGCAGTTCGGGGAGAACTCTCACCGCTACAACCCGCTCGAGCGCATCGGCAAGTTGGAGTCGTATTCCCAGATCAGCTACGAGTTGCGCAAGATCGCTACGCTCTTCCTACAGGCCGATGGGGCAGGTGAGTGGCTGAAGGGGGCGATCCAGTTGTTCACAGTCGCCGGTTGCGTTGCCCACGAGCAGAACGACTTCACCTTGGGCGGCATCTACAAGGTCTTGTCATCCGGCAACGGCAACATCCAGAAGCACGTCGCCGACCTCGCACGTACAGCCAAGCACCCGGCACTCGCGCGTGAACTAAGCGCACTGGCCAAACTCGAAACCAAAACTCTCTCGTCATACATGTCGGTGATGAACAACGCCGGCTTCGACCTTTGGTCAAACCCGCACATCTGCGCCATGACGGCCGCGAGCGACTTCTCCTTTTCCAATCTGCGCCGTGAGAAAACGTCGATCTACTTCGTGGTGAGCGAAGGCGACCTCGAACCTATGGCTGGCCTGGTGCGGCTGTTCTTCAACGAACTTGTTTCAACAATGCAGGCCGCCCAACCGGGCAAAGACGAACCGCACGAGTTCATGATCATTCTGGACGAGTTCCACCTTCTCGGGAAAATGTCGAAGGTCGCGAATGCCATGACCCTTATCCGCGGCTACGGCGGTCGCATCGCGATCATCACACAGACCATCCCGAAGCTCGACGCGATCTACGACAAGGAAGAGCGACACTCGATCCAAGGTGGTGCGGGCCTGAAGCTCTACATGACGCCATCGGAAGAGATCACCATCGACGATCTTTCCAACGCATGTGGCACCACGACAAAGCGAACGATCACGAAATCCCGGCGCAGCGGCCTTGGCGAGAAGACGACGATCACGGAGAAGACGGAAGAACGGCCCCTGCTGACGCCCAACGACGCTCGGCAGTTGCCCGACGACGTTGCCATCATCATCGCGAAGGGGCGGCAGCCGCTCTATGTGAAAGCGATCAAGCACTACGAGGATCCGACCTTCACCAAGATCTTGGCCCAAGACACGGCAGCCGACTGGAACGAGATCAACGAACCATTGGAGAAGGCGCGGCGTCTGCGGAACGAACAGCAGATCGAGGCCCTGTTGAATGCCCAGGAGCGGCGTCTGATCCCGGAAACCGACGAACGCCCGATCGAGAAGAACAAGAACGGGCAGACGATCATCCGGCAGCAGGACGATGAACCGGCTACCGCAAAGGTCATCGCCGATATTCAGCCGGCAGAGCCAGCGCCCGCCGCCGCGCAGGATACCCGAACAACCGACGATCTGGCCAAGCTGAAAAGCGCCGTCGAAGCCAGCTTCGATCTCAATGACGACGTGCAGGCGTTGCCGGCAGCTAAAGAAGCACGGAAGCAAGAGACAAATCGAGCGGCTGCGGCACCAGGGCAACCGATCGTCAAACGCGCTCGGTCCAAGAAGGCGGCGAGGCAACCGCTACAGCTAGAGTTCGACGTGAATGAACCATCTTCGAACGACATGGCAGCAGAATAAGGAAGGGGTGTCAGACGTCAGGCAAAACTGACCTTTCCGCCATATCGCTGACCCAGATTGCCATGTGTGCGTGAGAAAGCGGTCGTTCGCACATGGTGCAGCGAAGGACCGCTTCGATGCAGGTTTCTCGGACGCCACGCGCGACGTTTGAGTAACGGACGGCTTCGCCTGGCGTCCGAGAAGCGCTCAAGCGGGAAATCGCGGGGTTGGGATTGGGCGGACCGACCGGGTCTATGGGGATTTGAACCGCTTGATCGCCTTGGTTCCTGCCGGGAAGGTAGGGGCGACTTTACGCTTGCAGGCAGACTCAGCGTGGGTTTTGCGAGCTTTGATCAACATGCGTTATATCCCGCAGACATCGACACCTTTCGCGCTACCACCATCTGGGTTGCGCGCATGTCAGTCTGGTCGCAAGCGGTTTCGCGAGCGGTTGAGATTGAGATTCCGGTCTTTGGCGCGCGTGTCATGCAGCGGCCCTCGCTGTTCCTGGCGGTGCTCTTGGGTGTTGTTCCGGGGCGATTGTCTCGACGATGATCAACTGTCCGCCGCAACATGGGCATGGAAATGCGAGGACGCGGCGGTGCGCATCGCTTCCTTCGATCGTGTCATCGCGAGCCTTACCACGAACGGGTGTTTCGGCCCCGAGAAGCTCCCTGATCCTGGCGATATTGGCGGCACGGTTGGCATTTCCGAAGAAGCCGTAGTGGCGGATGCGGTGCTGGCCCTTTGGCAGGACATGGATCAGGAACCGGCGGATGAACTCGTCGGTCCTGAGGGTCATGGTCTTGTGCCGGCCGGGGCCGTTGAGGCGGTAATCCTTGACGCGGAAGGTGATGCCTTGGTCGTCCATGCGGATCAGGCGGCTGTTGGAGATCGCGACACGGTGGGTGTATCGCGACAGATATGCCAGCACGGCCCTGGGGCCGGCGAAAGGCTCTTTGGCATACACGACCCAGTCGATCCTGCGCAGCGGTTGCAGGAAAGCGTCGAAGGCCGCACGATCAACAAGCCTTGCATGGTCGGCGAAGAAGTGCAGCTTGCCGACTTTGTGCAGACGGGCCAGCCCGTCCAGGATGAGGCGGCGGTAGAGGCAGGACAGAACCCGGACGGAAAGGAAGAAATTCCTGCGGCAGGCGATCCACCCGGTGCCGTCCGCAGACAGGCCGCCTCCCGGCACGATCATGTGGACATGCGGATGGTGCGTCATCGCCGAGCCCCAAGTGTGAAGCACGGATGTGACGCCGACGCGCGCGCCAAGGTGTTTGGGATCGGCGGCGATCTTGATCACCGTGTCCGCGCTCGCCCGCATCAGCAAATTGTAGAGCTCCCGCTTGTTCTGATGGGCGATGTCGGCGATCGGCTTTGGCAACGTGAAGACCAGATGGAAATATCGCACGGGCAGCAGTTCGGCCTCACGTGCCGCCAGCCAAGCCTTTGCCGCACCCGCCTGGCATTTGGGGCAGTGCCTGTTGCGGCAGGAGTTGTAGGAGATGTGTTCATGCGCGCAGTCTTCGCACCGCGCGACATGACCGCCGAGCACCGCCGTGCGGCAGCGCACGATGGCGCTTACAACCTTCAACTGATCGAGGCTGACATGGTCTGCATTGGCCGCCCGCCAGGCAGCGCCATGGGTGCGGAAGACATCCGCAACCTCCAGCCGTGACTGTGGCAAGGCGGCTTACGACGCGCCTTTCCTATCCTTCTTGCGCTTCGCCGAGGTCAGATCGTCCAGCGGGCTCTCGACCGCCGAGATCATGCCGGTGGCGACACTGGCATAGCGCGCCGTCGTGGTCAGTTTGGTATGCCCGAGCAGCGCCTGTATGACCCGGATGTCCACACCGCGCTCCAGAAGATGGGTCGCAAAGGAATGGCGCAACGTATGCAGCGTGACCGGCTTGGTGATGCCTGCCGCCCGCGCTGCTTGTTTGAACAGCCGTGAAATCTGACGGGGAGATAGGTGCTTGCCGCAATAGCCGGGGAAAATGACCCTCTCAGGCCCGGCCCCGTTTGTGTCCTGACTGGTGGGACGTTCCGCCCACCAGTCCCGCAGCAGGCCCAGAATGTCAGCGGGCAGCATCACATTCCGATCCTTGCGACCCTTGGATTGCACGATGCGGATGATCTTCTGTTCCCCGTCAATGTCGCCGACCCGCAGCCGGACAACCTCGCCCGCACGCATGCCGCAGCCATAGGCCAGCGACAGCATCACCCGCGTCTTCAGGCTCGGTGCCATGAGCAGGATGCGTTTGACCTCGTCGCGGCTCAGCACCAGCGGTATTTTTACCGGCTCCCTGAGACTGAAAACCTCCGCCACAAGATCATGCCGCCGAAGCGTCACGCGGAACAGAAATTTGACGCCAGTCATGGTCTGGTTGCGCGTGCAGATGCTGGTGCCCGTTTCGACAAGATGCTGCTGAAAGTCTCTCACATCATCCGGCGTCGCCGTCTCCGGTGACCGCCCGAGCCAGGCCGCAAACCGCTTGCAGGCGCGCAGGTGGCTGGTCTGGGATGCAGGGCCAAGAGTGCGCGCAGTCATGTCCGCAATCATGCGCGCGCGAAGCGGCGCCATCGGTGTGGAATGCTGAACATTCATGGGAAAAATCCTCTGCTAATCGAGGCAAAATCACCTCGATCAACAGCACACGAGAAACGCGCGAAAGTTGGTGATGCCCTGAGGGGCGGCATATCAAGGCGGTGTTCAGACGCCGTCAATTCTCAGCCGAGAAAGGGATATGCCACATGTCAGAGACTACCGTTACCCAGCTTCCCGATCCATCGGGTTTTTCATCCGACCCGTTCACCGACGTCATACGCGACGGCGCGCGCAAGTTGATCGAACAGGCGATCCACGCCGAGCTTGCCACGCTCATGGCCGCCTTTTCCGGGAAAAAGCTTGATGACGGGCGAGCGCGCCTGGTCCGTCATGGTCACCTGCCGGAGCGCGAGGTAATGACGGGCATTGGTCCGGTGCCCGTGAAGGTGCCGCGCGTGCGGGATCGGGGCGCGGCCGAAGACAAGATCACGTTCACGCCCAGCATCCTGCCGCGCTATCTGCGCAAAGCGAAATCCGTCGAGGAACTGCTGCCGTGGCTTTACCTCAAGGGCGTGTCCACGGGCGATTTCAGCGAGGCGCTGGAGGCCCTGCTGGGCCCGACTGCCAAGGGCCTGTCTGCCAAGACCGTCACGCGGCTGAAGGCAGACTGGTGGAAGGACTACGAGGCTTGGCAGAAGCGCGACCTCGGCAACCGGCGCTTTCTCTACATCTGGGCAGATGGCGTCTACTTCAAACCACGGATGGCTGAGGAAAAACAATGTGTTCTGGTGGTTGTGGGTGCCGATGAGTATGGCCGCAAGGAGCTGTTGGCCATGACCGACGGCTTCCGCGAGAGCACCCAAAGCTGGCGCGAGCTGCTGCTGGATCTCAAGCGCCGGGGCCTGAAGCAGGACCCCAAGCTGGCCACAGGCGACGGTGCTCTGGGGTTCTGGACCGCGCTGCGCGAGGTGTTCGCGACGACGCGGGAACAGCGCTGCTGGGTCCACAAGACCATGAACGTGCTGAACGCGATTCCGAAATCCGTGCAAGCCAAGGCCAAAGGCCATCTGCACGACATCTGGCAGGCCG